>JALWFY010000059.1 GCA_027013815.1 Desulfohalobiaceae bacterium
ATTGCTGCCTTTATTGAGGCATACACTGCCCTTAAAAATGGGATCACCTCTGATCACCTGCAACAAGCAGTGTGGAGGATAAGGAACGACTATGATCAATTTGCCCTAGGTGATAGACTACATGTAGGTAGTTTACTCGCGGATTTTGATTAAATTCTAACTAGTATAGTAAGTAGTCCATTTACTATGGATGAGTCAAATTTTCTGGGATTTGTAGACAAATAATGGGCTATTTTTTTTATATGAGAAGGTGTTGGATCTTGTAGTGAACACAACATCTCATTAAATGCAGATGCAATTGCAGCTATTCTTCCAGGTACACTTATTTCACTCCCTTTAAGTCCCTTAGGGGTACCAGACCCATCTAATCGTTCGTTGTGCTCTAATATACATTGAAGCACAATCTTATCTCTTTGGCCGTGTTTTTCTAGAATACCTGCTCCTGTTAGGGGATATTGTATTACTTGTTTTTCTTCTTCTGGGGTTAGATTGGACTTTTTTTTCAAGATATAATCAGGGATTTTTGTTTTTCCAAGATAGACCATGGAAAGACCAATGGTTAAAGAGTTTAAAAATTTCTCATTGATTTCTTTCTCATAGGTCCGAAGATATGCACCTAAGCCAATAAATAACACATTTGTACTCTGGATCCATAATTCATTTGAAGGTCTAATTCTTTTTATTAACCCTACAACTTTATGTGGGTCTTTTTTTAGATATTCACTTACTACCAGTAGATTGGGGAGTATATTTTCAAAAACTAGTTTTACTGGCTGGGTGAAAAATGTTTTTAGATTCTCAGGAATGCCCGTCCAAAGGGCCTCTGCAATTTCATTCTCCCTGAGTTGAGAATCCTGTAATATTAGATCTAATTGTTTACTTATATGTTTGGAATATATGGGATAATCAGACCTTGCTAAGAATATATTACCCTCTTTGCATAATCTAAAAAGTTGGTCTTGCCTTTCCTTTGAGAGTCTATCTCCCTTTTTGGCAAATAATTGTACATCGTTTACTTTTTCATTGAAATAATAATAATTGAGCGGTGGTCTATATTTGGGGAAGCTCTCCAATATTACAGGGCTTATTTGATAGAATTCTTCAGATAAGGAATTTCCTTTTGTATTTGCACGTTGCATATATCTTATTTATCCAAAAATATAATATATTGCAAGTTTTTTGCTGAAAGAGGATGGCTCCTTTTGTGAATAAAACAAAAAATAAAAGGTGGCTTTTTTTCGTTGAATAAATGATATAGGATATTGAGGTCAGATAGGCTTTATTATCTTCACCCTTTTATATTTTTTTTGACAAATTTTTCTACCTAAGATTATGTAAAGACAAGTTAATTACACCTAGGAGGTCTTATATTTGAAGAGAATAGTTGATTATTTGCTCCTACAAAGGTCTATTTCCAGGGAAGAAATTAATAAGGTATTACAGATCCATGAAGATATGGCAAAGAGGGGGCATTATGTATCTCTTTTAGATTTGCTTTTGAATAAAGGGGTATTAACTAAGGTACAACTGAAACTTATATTAAGGACCCTGGCCATAGATGAATTGGCTACATGTGCGTTATTTTCTGGGTTAACAAGGGAAAAAATTGCTAGTCTTGTGGATAATTCAGAGGTGGTGTTCTTTGTGTATAATGAATTAATATATAAGCAAGGAATTGAGGCTAATTATGTCTATTTAATATTAGAGGGTACCATTGGCATTTCTTATTCATTGGAACAGGGTGGTGAGCCGGGGTTGGATAATAAACAAGATGGGAGAAGATTATTAGAAGAAGATATATGTTTTTTGTCTAAGGGGGAGATCTTTGGTGATATTGATGTACTTTTAAATACAAATAGGTTGTTTAATGCAAGGACATTGTCTCCTGGGTATGTACTTAAAATACCTTCCCATATTTTTTTGCAGGCCTTAGATAAATACGAGGATATAAAGAGACAACTTATCTTAAAGTGGCATACGTTATTGATAAAGGGATGGGTGAACAGTCAATATCTCCAGGACGAATATTATCAAAAATTATTGCAAAGGGGGGAAAATATCCCCTGCCTTCCACTCTTGGGTAGATCAAAGGCAACTAAGAGATATAGAGATCATATCCATGAACTTATAAACCTGTTTGACGCTATATTAATAACTGGAGACCCTGGAACCATGAAGACAAGGGTCGCGGAATATATAGGGAAATTATATGTGAAAGATAGTGATCCTATTCTATTGTTTGACAGAGATTTAGAATTTTCATTTTCTGGCAGCTTCTCTTTCCCTATATTTCATATGTTTGAAAAAGAGATTCAGCAATTAATAGCCCTATTTGGTTATGTTGATCCAGGTTCATCTCGCTCCATTTGGAAGGGATTTATCAGGTTGGCAGATAAAGGGACACTTATAATAAAAGATGTTGAGACACTCACACCCAAGGTGCAAAAGGAGATTGCAAGATATATAAGGACTAAATCTTTTTTTCCTATTGGATCAGACAGACCTATTTTTTCTAATACAAAGATAATTATGACATCTTATGATGAATTAGAAATAGACACTTCTTTATATGCGTTGATCAAAGACAATATAATAGAGGTACCTCCACTTAAATCTAGGAGAAAAGACGTGCCTTATATTGTGAAAAAAAGGATAGCTCAACTCAATATAGAATTGGGAAAAGAGGTGATAGAGGTAGAAGAGAAGGCCATGAATAAGTTGGTTACCTATTCATGGCCTGGAAATTATAGAGAGCTTGATAATGTGATAAAGAGGGGAATGTTACTTTGTAATGGACCAATCCTGACATCTGAAGAATTATTTATTGGAGATACTACTCCCTATGAGTCTCCTGTCTTTAATCTATTTAATTTTAATGCAATAAAAAATTTTTTTAAAAATCCCATGTTCCCACGACTGGGGCAAATAATTATGGGTTTGTTTTTGGCCTTGGCCATATTCTTGGGGTTATTTGGCAAACCTTCCCCTCAGGTGAATTTATCTCCTATTTTAGTATGGGCCAATTGGGAACCCCTTCTTATAATTAGTTGTTTTTTTGTGGCTAGGATGTGGTGTGCCATATGTCCTGTTCGATACGTGGGTTCGTGGTTTGAGAAGATTGGCCTTGGACTAAAGTTTCCAAAGGTATTTGAAAAACCTTCTATTATTATAAGTGGACTACTCTTAATAGGCATATTTTTTTCTCAAATATATTTTTCTATGTATGAAAACCCAGTGGCTACTTCTGTCTTGTTGATAGTAATGTTGTCCCTTGCTGGGGTTATATCTCTTTTATTTACTGTAACTGCGTGGTGTAAGTTCCTATGCCCTTTGGGTAATATGGTAGGTACATTTGCAAGACTGTCTGTAATAGAACTAAGAGCCAATCCAAATTTTTGTGGAGTAGGGTGTGTTAGCTTTGAATGTTACAAGGGTACAAATTTGGGCGATCCATGTCCAATGACAAAAGGGCCTTTTACCCTTACATCTAATCATGAATGTATTTTGTGTGGAAATTGTGTAAAGTCCTGTCCCCATGAGAGTATTCAATTAAATTTAAGACCACCTGGTCTAGAGCAAAAGAGGACCAAGGACATTGACCTAGTACTCACTGTATTTGTGGCATTGCTGTTTGCCACCCAGATCTTTAGATGTATAGAGCCTTTGATAAAAATATATGATAATGCAATGAATCCCCTTTTTTTAGATTTAAGTCTATTAACTATAAGCTTTGTTTGTGCTATTATCTTGATATTTATTGGTGCGATTTCTCTTAGGTTTTTTAATAGAGCAGATGGCCTTGGTAAAATTTTTGATCTGTATTTTTTGAATATATTATTGCCTATTACTTATGCAATAGAGGTAGGGCTTCGTATTGTGCCAATATTTTATATTGCTCCAAGATTCTTTATTGTATTAGGTAATTTTATAAAACATAATATGCCTTTTATTAGATTTATGTTGGATCTTCAATCTATTTTTATACTACAAGTAATTATTTTATTGATGGGACTATGGTTTTCTATAAATATACTGAAAAGTTATTTAAAACATAAAAAAGGTGCATCTATATATTATTATATGATTATTTGTCAAATAATATCTATAAATGGAGTATTTATTTTTTTGTTCTATCTTTTGAGTGTAAAAAAGATTATTTTATAATTATCTTAGATATACAAAGGACAAATTAAAGGACGTTTTATCTCCAGATTTTATCCTGGAAATAAAACGTCCCTTTTTATTTATTTCCTTAATTCATAAATGCCCTTAAAATGAAATTCTACCCTTCTATTTTTACTCCTCCCTTCCTCAGTATTGTTATTTGCAATAGGCATAGACTCACCGAATCCAACAGCCTTGATCCTAGCTGGATCTATTTTGAATTTTTTGATCAGATAATGTTTTATTGCAAGGGCCCTACGTTCAGACAATTTTTTGTTATATTCTTTTGATCCAATATTATCTGTATGTCCAACTATAGTAACCTTACTGTTATTATTAGCTATCAAAAGTTTACCTATCCTATTCAATAGTTTGTAATAAACAGGGGCAATTTCTGCGCTATTTGATTTAAAGTTTATATGGGACACAATCTTTAATGGTATTGGACACCCAGAATTGTCTACCCTGTATTTTGATGGGGTGTTTGGACACTTGTCTAAATAATCGTATATCCCATCATGATCTGAGTCATAAGGACATCCATCTTTGTCCACCTTTACACCCTTTGGGGTCTTGGGACACCAGTCCATACTGTCTGGTACACCATCTCCATCAGAATCTTTGATCCTAATATAGAAGATATTTTGTACGAATTGTGCAAGTGTTTTTCTGCATGTCACATCTTTTCCATCAACTATGTTGCCACATCCCCCAATTCTTGCAATATCCTCTAAGATTTTTCTGTCTCTCTTGTTTGTTGCATAGCTTATTACATGAAAACAGACCATTTTGTTGTGATCCCTATAGAATGTCTTTGCAGCACTAACAGGGTCAGGCCCTGAATTTTGTCCTCCATCTGAAAATATCAATACTGCAGTCTTTCCCTTGAGATTGGGTAGGTCCTTGTCTATGGCAAGGAGTCCTTTTCCCAAATTAGTTGGAGGCCCAAAAAAGGATTTATTGACAAGTTTTGGTTTGAGCTTCTCTAGCACGTCTTTAAATGAGTTAGTAGAATAAATAGCATTTTTAATATAGGGCTTAAATCCACACACCTGATATACAGCATAATTGTAACCTAGATCAGGGATCATATAAGCCATATTGTTTAATGTCTTATACACCATCTGGGATTTTTTCTTGTGGGAGTTTAAATATCCGTGTCCCATGGAGCCTGACATGTCTATAATAATTATAAAGTTGTCTATTTTCTTTATTGTATAATCCCTTGCATAAACACTAAAATTAAATACAAACATTAAAAAAATAAATGATACAAAAATCTTCTTCATCCTCTTCCCTCCTTTTTAAGGGTTAAAAAAAATATTATATATCCGTATATATGCCAAACATTTTATTTAATCAAGTCTAACAGTATAAGATTCAGATTTTCGTCAAAGTCGATATTTTCGAAAATCTTAAGGCAGTTACTTCCAGAGAGATGTAATAATATATTAAAGGCGAATGGCTAAAGGCAAAAGGCTAAGGGCTAGGGGTTAAGAGTCTTTTCTTTAACCATTTGGATATTGCTCCTTTAGCCATTTGCCCTTAGCCATTCATCTTCTATGTCCTTTGCTATTGATTGTCCCAACTCCTTATGATTTTACTGAAAACCTTGACGTAGCCTTGGTATAAGATTTTCTTTGTTAAGTTAATTTTGATATTTGGTTGACAATAAGTAATATATTTTTTAGACATCAAAGGGTTAGCTATTTATGAGGATTTAATCTTGTTGTAAGTCAAATCTTTAAAATATGGTTACAAGGGTGATATGGATATCAATAATATAACAAAAAAAATTTTTCAGAACAAAAAATTAGCTACTACTGAGATAAATTCATTAATAGAGCTAGGAGATCCAATCTCCCTTTTTTATGCAGCTAGCAAGGTGAGGGAGCATTTTAAAGGGAACAAGATATTTACATGCTCTATTATAAACGCAAAGTCTGGTCTATGTAGTGAAGACTGTGCGTTTTGTGCTCAATCAAGGTTTCACAACACTGGGGTCAAGGTCTATCCCCTTTTGCCTAAAGAGGAATTAATACAAAGGGGGTTGTTTATGGCGGAGAATGGGGCCACCCATTTTTCCTTTGTTACCAGTGGAAAGATGCTATCAAATAGGGAATTAGATAAAATCTGTGAAGCTGCATACATCATTAAGGACAAGACCAATATTAATCTTTGTGCTTCCCTTGGATTATTGACTAAAGACAAGGCCCAGTGCTTAATCCAAGCTGGGATCTCACGATATCACCACAACCTTGAGACCTCGAAATCTTTTTTTAAAAATATATGCACTACCCATGAATATGAAGAGGATATAGAGACTATTAAGGTGGCAAAGGATGCAGGGCTCCTGGTATGTAGTGGGGGGATTATGGGGCTTGGTGAGGATTTTGGGCAGAGGATAGAGCTTGCATCTTTGCTCAGGGACCTTGATGTGGACTCAATTCCTATAAATTTTTTAAATCCTATAAAGGGTACAAGGCTTGAGGATAGACCATTTTTGCCACCAATGGAAGCACTATCTTGTATCAGTATATTTAGGTTATTAAATCCAGATAAAGACATTACCATATGTGGTGGCAGGGAAGTATGTCTATCAGACCTTCAATCCTGGATATTTATGGCTGGCGCCAATGGAGTCATGATTGGGAACTATCTTACCACCCTTGGCAGGGATATAGAGTCAGACCTTAAGATGATACGTGATTTAGGACTTGAGATTATAGATAATTTTAAAACTAAAAAATAACATGGTGCTGGAGATAGGTCTTGGAGAGACTTATTAAGGGAAAGCTTTATTTTGACCCCAACTTCTGGATATTTAAAACCCATTTCCCAGGGTATCCAGTGGTGCCTGGTACAATGATTGTAGATGGGTTTGTTCAAGAAATTGAGAAGAATTTTGGATTTTCATACCTGGACATAGAGATTTTGGACTTTAAATTTTTAAGATTCATATCCCCAGGTAAATACCCCTTTAAAATATATTCACAAGATAGAGATGTAATCTGTACCCTGCAAGATAATAAAGGGACTATTATCTCTAAAGGAAAGGTCCATTTAAAAAATGGGACAAAAAAATAAAAGGTGTTTGATCTTAGGTGGAAGCTCTGAGATTGGGATTGAACTCTCAAAATTATTACTTAAAAATTCAATTGTTTCATATCCAACCTATTCATCTAACAGTGGATTAAATAGGATTAAACAAGCCCTTGGGCAATCTGTGATCCCCGTTTTTTTAGACCTGTCTTTATTGGATTCAGTATATGATTTTTTTAACAAACAACTAGAATTTGAATATCTTGTTGATCTTGCCCATACCAACTTAGAAGGGTTGGTGGCCTCTTTGTCAGATAAGGATATTATATCCTACTATAATGTAAATGTTGTGAATAGGACTATTTTTTTGAAATACTTGACAAGGAATATGCTTATAAAAAGAAAGGGAAGGCTCATATATGTATCTTCCACTGCAGCTAAATATCCAAACAAAGGACAGGGATTATATGGTTCAGCAAAACTGGCAATAGAGGCAATTTATAAGACGATTGGTATTGAAATGTATAAAAAATCAATATCAACAATGATTATCAGACCTGGATATATCTTATCTGGGAGGGCCAGGGATTTTATAAAGGATAAAATGGATTTATTAGGTAAGTTTGTGATTGAGCCCATAGATCTTGCAAATGCTATTTTGTTTTTTTTAAAAGATGAAGGAAGATGTTTTAATGCCACAGAGATAATTTTAGATAGAGGATTTTTTTCATCAAAGAGATGGAGTTGATATATGGAGGATGAAATGGACACAATTAAAGAATTAAAACAGATTATATCAGAAATATTAGATATTGATGAGACTGAAATGGGTTTAGATACTTATCTAATACGGGACTTAAATATGGAATCAATTGATCTGTTGGAGCTCTCTATTGCAATAAATTCTAAGTTTAAATTAGAGATAGATGAAGGCAAGGCCTTTTTAAAGGACCTCAGGTTTGAGCTAAGAGATGTTTCAAAGCAAGGAATATCACAAAGAGAGCATCTTCTAGCCACTTATCCCCATTTGGATAAATCAAGGATTGACGAGATATTAAAAGACTTAGATGGGGGACCAGTTTTAAAATTAAAGGATGTGGTTGCCTATATAGATTTTTTAAAAAAATAATCTATACCAATTCTTATATATATTAGGCGAAAGGCAAAGGGCGAAAGGCGGGAAGGCTAAGGGGTAAGGGCAAAAGGATGTGATGGACTAAATTTTCTCCTTTAGCTATTTTTTAATTTAGGGTCCCTATGCAATCCTATATTTCTAATTGGCAATCTGTAACCTAAGAAAAATTATGAAAAGCGCAAGGGTAGCAATAACTGGCATTGGGATTATCTCCTCCCTTGGTTCCAAGGCCAAGGAAATAATTTCCTCTATTCAGGAAGACAGGGTGGGTTTCCAGGTTTCTGAAATCAACTCACATGTATTTGTCTGTCCTATCTCTTGGTTTGATTTTAAAGATTATATTCCAAGGTATAAATATGCACGATATTTACCTAGGAGTTGGAAATTTTCCCTTTGTGCTGCAAAAAAAGCCATAGAACAATCAAATTTATCCCAGGCGGACCTAGGAAAAACTGGACTATTTGTTGGAAGTGGGCCCAATGTGGAAGGGATATATTTAGACCCATCTAAAAAAGCACTTGGAATCCTGGAGATCTTGCCAAATACCCCTTCGTTTTGTATCTCCCATTTTTTAGGTGTACATGGTGAAAATTTAACTATTTCCACTGCATGTAGCAGCTCGCTCCAGGCCATAGGAGAGGGATTTTTGCGTATAAGGTCTGGACAACTTAAGATCGCCCTCTGTGGTGGTGGAGATAGTAGGCTTGGGAGGGCAGGGACTTTGTTGTATCACAGGGCAGGGGTGTTGCTCACAAGGCAAAAAAATACATGTGCAAAACAGGTGTATGCACCTTTTGATATACAAAATTCTGGGTTTGTCCCTGGGGAGGGTGGCGCATTTTTGGTATTGGAAGAGATGGAACATGCAATAAAGAGAAAGGCAGAGATTTTTGGAGAAGTCCTTGGATATTCTAGTTCCTTAGACGGTACGAACCCTACTGCACCAGGCAGAGGGTCTAGTTATTCATCCCAGTGTGTAAAAAGGTCATTGGAAATGTCTAAGTTGGATAGCAGTGAAATAGACATAATATTTTCCCATGGCACAGGTACTGTTTTAAATGATGAGATGGAAATCAATTTAATAAAAAGGATATTTCCAATAAATAAACCATACATCTGTGCATTAAAGTCATGGATAGGACACTTGGCAGCTGGGTGTGGGGCCGTGGAGATGGCAGTTGGTATTATCTGTATGAAGAATGGATTGATACCTAAAATAAGGAATTTAAAAGATCCAAGGGACAGAGAACTCAATTTTTTAATATCAAATACAAAGGCCCATCTAAAAAATGCAGTGTTTCAATCATTTGGTTTTGGTGGACAAAATGCTGCAGTGGTGATTAGGACATGAGACTGAGAAAGATTGTTTCAATTGACAGGGACAGGATTGAGATATTGAGTGATTTTTTTTCTCCAAGCTATTGGCTCAAAATAGAGGCAATGGCCCAGACACTTGGGCTACATCTGAGATATATTTTAGATTTTCAACAGCATGTTTTTCTGGTAAAGATAAGGCGAATTTTAATTTTAAGGGAATTAAATACAATTAAAACAGGAATTATACAGGGTAGAAAGATTGCCCAAAGTCAGGGAGGAGCCTTGTATAGGGGGCTGTTATTTGCAGATTGTGGGGATAAGATAGGAGAACAGCTAGAGGGTGATCCCATTTGCTGTGTTAGGGGGGAATTTATTTTAGGGCATAGGGAATTTGATGCCAGTTTTAAAAAACAGACTATAATTTCTCATTTTAAGGGGCTTTTTAGATGTTTGAAGAATATTTAACTAGGTTGGAGCAGTGGAGGAATGAAAATCTATATAGGGAACCTATGGTTGTTTCCAATAGACAGGGGAAATATGTGGATATTGGTCTGAAACGGCTCATAAATTTTTCTTCAAACGACTACCTTGGCCTGTCCTCTGATCAGAAAATTAAGGATATTTTTGTAAGGAATTTTGAAAAATATCCTGTATCTTCATCTTCTTCTAGGTTGGTTTGTGGAAATTATTCAGTGGTATTAGAGGCTGAGAAAAGATTTGCTAAATATTTTGGATATGAGGACTGTATTTTTTTTCAAACAGGTTTTCAGGCAAATCTAGCATTGATGTCTACCCTATTTTTGGACTCACATGAAATAATAGTGGATAAACATATACACGCAAGCACTATCTCAGGTCTTAAACTTGGACGTGTTGGGTTTAAGACATATTTGCACAACAATTTATCCCACCTGGAAAAAAGGATTAAATCTATAAACAATAAACCGTGTTGGGTGGTAACAGAGTCTGTTTTTTCCATGGATGGGGATATATTGGATACTGATGCGCTCTTAAGATTAAAACAAAAATATAAATTTAGGTGTGTGGTAGATGAGGCTCATTCTGTGGGTATAATGGGAGATAGGGGCATAGGCGTTGCCAGTGGAGTCTCAGATATAATGGTAGGCACATTCTCAAAGGCCTTTGGTTTTTTTGGTGCATTTATATTGCTTCCCCATGTAATAAAAGAATATATGTTTAACTTTGCATATCCATTGATATATTCAACTAGTTTGCCACCTGCCCATGCAGGAATTGCCATGGATATTTTAAACATAGTAGAGGGGCTGGGAGATAGGAGGTGGTATTTAAAGGAGCTTTCTGCGTATACCAGGGACTGTCTCAGGGAATTGGGAATAAGATTTACAGGAAAAAGCTGTATACTGGGAATACATATTGGAGATGAGGATGTTGCGTGTAAGGTGTCACAGGAATTGGTGAATAGGGGGTTTATGGTCTTTGCCTCTAGGTATCCAACAGTGCCTAGGAATAAAGCAATTTTAAGGATTAGCCTTTGTTATTTTCATTCTGAAAAGGACATTTCTAGATTTTTGTCTCAGCTAAAGGATGTATTATATGAAAAAGGAATTTTAAAATGAAAGATATATTTGTAACAGGAACAGATACTGGGGTTGGGAAGACATTAATTTCTTGTCTCTTGATGGAATTTTTTTTGAATAAAGGAAAAGATCCAATTTATCTTAAAATATTTCAAACAGGTTGTGATAGTGTATTTCATCCAGACTGTGATCCATTTTTTGTATATAAAAATTTATATAAAGATGTGGATAGGTCTTTTTTAGAACAAAAGATCTGTTATTTATTTGAAAATCCAAAGGCCCCATATTTTGCAGCCTTAGATGCAGGTAGAAAGATAGATATTGATTATGTGTTTTCTTGGATTGAAAAAGCAAGGGTGGATCATTCTCCAGTGATTTTAGAAGGGGCTGGAGGGCTTATGGTCCCGGTCTTAAGAGATTTACTTATAATTGATTTAATGGAAAGGATGGATATTGAGGTTATATTAGTTGCACGTCCAACATTGGGCACTATAAATCATACGCTCCTATCTATCCAGGCCCTGAGATCAAGGTCTATTCCCATTAAGACAGTAGTTTTTTCAAAAAATTATACTGAAGATAGAGATAAAGACTTGATATTTGAAAACATGAGGGCAATAAAGGATTTTTCTGGTATAGATGTATATCTAATTGGTCCTATACATACGCCCAGTGTGGATGGTCAGAAATACCATGTAATATGGGAAGATTTGTTTCATGATCTTTAGTCTTTGGAGATTATCTTATGAACACCTTTGAGAAGATAACTTGGGCAAGGAAGGTCTTAAATATTTCAGATGAGGCAACTATTTTTGAGATAAGGGGAAGTTATTTAAAGCTATTAAAAAAATACCATCCTGACAAATGTACCCAGGATAGAGAGTGGTGTGAACAAAAGACAAAGGAGATAATATCAGCTTATAATTTGTTAATGGATTATTGCGGGAATTATTTGATTTCATTTAAAGAAAAAGATATTGAAAAATATCTAAAAGATGAAGAGTGGTGGATACATAGGTTTGGAGAGGACCCATTGTGGGGTAAGGGAAAGGATAGTTTTTAATTAGTTACTGATGTGTAAGCACTTTTATGAAAAACAACAAATTGAACGAAACTTGCTGTTTTAGTTTAAAAAATGGACGGTTGTTTGCAAAAAAAGTGCATTTAAGCGCAAGCGGTTTGCACTTTTTAGTCTATTTTTTTAACGTTGCTTGCAAAAACAGCACTTCTTTTGAGTGAGATTTTGTTGTTTTTCATGTTTCATTTTTTTATATTTTAAATGTATAAGGTCAGCTAGTTGGTTTGATGAATAAAATAAAAATATTAGGGCTTGGACAGGATTTTTTAGACCTATTTCCCTCTTATAAAAAAATCATATCTAGTGCAGACCTACTTATTGGAGGTAGACGCCAGCTAGAGGTCTTTGAGGATGTCTCATGTGAGAAGATGACAATTACTCCGCCAATTGCAAGTATTATAGAATACATAAAAGGATTAAAGGATAAACAAATAGTTATACTGGCCGATGGAGACCCACTTTTTTTTGGTATTGGAGAGCGTCTTGTCAGGGAATTGGGAGTGGATAGGGTAGAGATATTTCCAAATGTCTCAGTGGTCCAAAGGGCTGCTAGCAGGCTAAAGGTATCTATTAGGGATATATACACTATTTCTCTTCACGGAAGGGGAGATATCTTTGATGTTCTCAGTGCAATTTCCTGGCACAATTATGTGGGGATCTACACAGATAGGTATAACTCTCCAGATAGGATTGCAAAAAAATTACTAAAAAGGGAGATTTTGGGGTTTAAAGTCCATGTGTTTGAGAACTTGGGTACAGTTGATGAGAGACACCTTTCCCTCTCAGTTCAAGAAGCAGCGAGCTTTAAATTTGTTGATCCAAATTTTGTGATATTAGAGTGCATAAGGCCAAGGGAAATCTATCCCCATATTGGGATGGAAGACAATCTCTTTATAAGAGATAAAAATCAAATAACTAAAAAAGAGGTAAGGGTTTTGAGCCTTAGCCAGATGCAGATTACAGAACACAGTTGTATATTAGATATAGGTGCAGGCTCAGGCTCTATGTCCATTGAATCCCTTGTGATGGCCAAAAAAGGTAAGGTCTTTGCTGTGGAGATAGATAGTAATAGAGCAGAGATAATAAAAAGAAATAGGGATAGATTTGGTTTGTATTCAATTGAAATTATAAACAAAGATGCAAAAGATGCGATCTTAGACCTTCCTAGACCAGACAGGATCTTTATAGGAGGGGGGATATCAAAGGAAAATAAATTGCTTGAGATGGCCTATGACAAGCTAAGGCCCAATGGAAGGCTAGTTGTAAATACTGTTTTAGTAGACACTTATGCAAAGTGTATTGAGTTTTGTAAAACAAAATCAATATACTATGAGATTATGCAAGTACATGTGGATAGGGGTGAGGTTTTAGGCAGGAGTATTAGGATGGTTCCAATAAATCCAGTTATGATAATTACCTTAATCAAGGAGATTTAAATGGAAGCCAAGGTGTATTTTATTGGTGCAGGTCCAGGAGACCCTGAATTAATAACCATTAAGGCAGTTAATATCCTAAAAAAAGCAGACCTAATAATATATGCTGGGTCACTTGTTCCAGAATCCCTTGTAAAGACCTATGCTAAAGATGGGAGTGAAATAATTAATTCTGCAAAACTAAACCTAAATGAGATACATTCATTGATGGTAAATGGAGTAAAACAAGGGAAATTAGTGGCCAGGGTACACACTGGGGATCCCTCCTTGTATGGGGCAATTCATGAACAGTCTTATCTTTTAGAGAGGGATAATATAGAATATGAGATCATTCCAGGGATTAGTGCTGCGTTTGCCACTGCATGTAAGGCCAAGGTGTCTTTTACCATGCCAGAGATAAGCCAATCTCTGATTATCACCAGGGTAGAGGGCAGGACAAAGGTCCCAGAAGGAGAGTCATTTGAATCAATGGCAAAGCACAATTGTTCCATGGCCATTTATCTTTCTGCATTAAAAGGGGGTGAAATAGCAGCTAAGTGCTTGGACGCTGGATATGATGAACAAACCCCAGTTGTTATTGGATATAGGGTTGGGTGGGAAGATGAAAACATAGTTTATACCAATCTAAAGGACCTTGAAAGAACAGTTTCTCACCTATCTATAAATCGTCAGGTTGTTTTTCTTATACTTCCAAGGTCTGAACAAATATTCTTTTCAAAATTATATGATCCAGATTTTTCCCATGGTTACAGAAAATAATTTGGCAATATATGTATTAAATCCTCAAGGCTATAAGGTGGCTAAGAGGATAATTAGATTTTATCCAGCTAAGGTATTTGCAAAACATGGGGTGTTATCTGGCGATGATATAAATATATTTAGTTCCCTTAGAGATATTGTAAAAGAGAATTTTTTTCTGTATAGAGCACATGTATTTATATGTGCAACAGGTATTGTAGTTCGGGTTATATGTCCCTATATTTGTTCTAAAGATAGGGATCCTGCGGTTTTAGTTATAGACCCAAGGGCAAGGTTTGTTATAAGCCTTTTATCTGGCCATCTAGGTGGTGCAAATAGTCTGGCAAGGGAAATGGCCGAGAAAATCAAAGCTACCCCTGTAATCACAACTGCAACAGATTCTTTTGACCTCCCTGCAATTGACGAGATAGCTAGGGAATTAGAACTTAAGATTGATCATATAAAAAAAGTAAAGACCTTAAATTCTGCAATATTGAAAAGAGATCCCATATGGATATATGATCCTTTGGACTATCTGAATATGTGGAGATATTTTCCAAAGGATTATCCCTTAGTGCATTTAAAAGATATTATAGACATGCCATTAGATGGGATTGGGGTAGTGTGTGATTTTAAGGAACATGTTTTAGATGAGAAAAAGATATTGTTATATCCCAGGGTATTGTATGTTGGGGTTGGATGTAATACAAATACCACTGTGGATGAGATACTTGCATTTTTGTATGAACTCTTATCAAAGGAAGGGATATCTATTCATTCTATTAAGGCCATAGTTACAA
>JALWFY010000060.1 GCA_027013815.1 Desulfohalobiaceae bacterium
TTTTTTTTCACGTTTTTGAAATAAAAAGCATATAGGGACATATTTATGGAGTTTAGTTTAGAATTTATTAGAACTTTGGCAACTGGATATTTGCTGTTTATAGTTATTATATCCATATTTGTGCTTACAAAGGGGGCAGATATAGCAATAGATGGTGCAGTAGCTCTGGCAAGGACATTAAAGCTTTCACCTATGCTCATTGGGGCAACAGTAGTTTCCATTGGCACTACCCTTCCAGAGGCCTTTGTTTCTGTTGTAGCTGCGTGGTCAAAGAATCCAGGTCTTGCCCTTGGCAATGGAGTGGGTTCGATTATTGTAGATACTGGGCTTATACTTGGTGCTAGTTGTTTGTTTTTCAAAGTTCCAATAGAGAGATATATCTTAAATAGAACAGGTTGGATCCAGGTGTTTTCAGCAACGCTCCTTGTTATGATATCACTGGGTGTGCGTTTTTTTTGTCCTCAACCAATTCTTGGAAGGTGGGTGGGTGTATTGTTTTTGTCCCTTTTAATTGGATACTTATATCTTACCTATCTATGGTCTAAAAATTTGGGATTTATCACCCCTGAGAATGTGGTTTTAAATTCTCCTATTAAGGGTATAATACAAGTATTTATTGGACTTTTTCTTGTTATTCTTAGCTCAAAATTATTGGTAGTTACTGCTAGTGAACTTGCCCTAAGATTTGGAGTACCTGAGGACGTGATTGCTGCTACAATGGTTGCCTTTGGGACCTCACTTCCTGAGTTAACCACTGCCATTTTTGCAATTAAAAAAGGGCATCCTGAAATAATGATAGGAAATATTGTTGGTGCAGATGTGTTAAATTGTCTATTTGTTATTGGGGCCTCAGCTTTGGCCAGTCCATTGAGGGTCCCTGAAAATTTTTATTCCTTACATTATCCTGTAATGCTCCTTGTGCTTTATTCCTTTAGGATATTCATTTCCATGAAAAAACATAGATTTTTTTCAAGGTGGCAGGGGGCATATCTGGTAATTATATACCTTATCTATATATTTATCCAATATCATTGAGTTCTAAATTTTTTTTATTCATGTAATTTTGAGTTATATCTTGAAATAAAATCAAGAAATTAGTAAATTGACTGTAGACATGTTTAATTTTATTGATTTTTTTAAATACTTTTTGTTTAGGACATTGGAGCAGGACTCCCTCCAAGTTTTCGGGAAAGTCATAACGGGTTGAGATGATAATATATTTTATATAAGGAAGTAGATTATGTTAATTTCTAAAGAGCTTATACAACTCCCTGTGCCAGGAGAAAAATTATGTAAGTTTGCAGGGGATAGAGTTAAATTTGAACTACAATTAAAGAAAGATATCCCAGGAATGGCATTTATAAGGACCAATTTGGGACATGGTCATATAATGAGGCGAGAGGTCATAAAAAAAGTTGAAAGGGGAGAGGTGAAGTTTTTTTTAGATTGGTTTGATATACCCATGAAACAAGTTGGTCCAAGGAAGTTTGAAATAGTCCTGCCCCTATGCGAAGTGGGACATTATGAGGCCAAGTGTTATATTTTAAAAGACAATGAGGAT
>JALWFY010000061.1 GCA_027013815.1 Desulfohalobiaceae bacterium
TCTTTCCTTCCAGAAGTAGATTCAGGAGATGTGCTTATTGAATTTAGGCTCACAGAAGGCACAAGAATAGAACGTACAAATCATGTGGTAGATAGCATCTTTAAATTTGTTAAACATGATCTAAGGCTAGGAGAATTAAGACATAGCTATGCTTTTGATGGTCAGACTGAGACTGGAGAAGGGGTTGCCCTTGGATTTGAAGAAGGTCCCAATGTGGCACAGGTAGGGCTGAAACTAGTAGATAGAGATAAGAGGAGCCGTACCTCAAAAGAAATAGCAAATATTTTGAGGAAACAAGTGAGTGGCATCCCTGGAATAGTGAGGATGAAAGTAGAGGCCCAAGACCCAATCACAGCTATTCTAATGGGTGGAGGAAAGCCTGTTAAGGTAGAGTTCCAAGGGAATGACTTATCTGTTTTAGTTAAGGTTGCAAAAGAGTTAAAGAGGAAATTAATAAATATTAATGGGTTAACTGATATATCCATTTCACAAAAGCCCCCTAGACCAGAGTTGTGGGTAAAAATAAAAAGAGATGAAGCAGAATATCTGGGGGTTAGTGTGGCAAAAATCGGGGAGATTATTAGAAATTATTTTTATGGTCTTAAGGCCACCAATTTTAGAGACGCAGGGGAGAGGTATGATATTTTTACTAGGTTAAAGGAAAGGGACAAAGATAATATTGATAATTTACTAAATATCTATGTGCCCATGTCTAATGGTAAAAAGATCCCTCTTAGAAATTTGGTAGAGGTAAAATATGGGTATGGTCCAATTGAAATACAGAGAAAGAACAGGCAGAAGATAGTATCCGTAGAAGCAGACCTCTTTGGTATATCCCTTGGTCAGGCCAAAGAAAAGGTGAAGGACGTACTTAAGGGCATGGATATACCAATTGGCGTGAATTGGAAGTTTGGTGGAAAGATAAAGGAACAAAAAAAGGCCTTTAAAGACCTTGCTATACTTCTGGTCTTGGGGATTTTACTGGTCTATATGATAATGGCCTCATTGTTTGAGAACTTTAGGGATCCTTTTATTATCATGTTTTCTGTCCCCTTTGCGTTCACTGGGGTGTTCTATGTATTTTATTTCTTTCATCTTACTTTAAGTGTAACTACTTATATGGGGATTATTATGCTCATGGGTATTGTGGTCAACAATGCCATAGTGCTTGTGGACTATATACATCTATTGCAAAAAAGGGGAGAGGAGTTATTTAACGCAGTAATAAATGCAGGTAAAAGTAGGCTTAGACCAGTACTTATGACTACGTTTACTACATTTATGGGTATGGTGCCAATGGCATTTTCAAATGCAGTTGGGGCTGAGATGTGGAATCCACTTGGACGTACTATGTTAGGGGGGCTTATGGTCTCTACCTTTGTTACTTTGATATTAGTGCCAACTATTTATTATAGTTTAGAAAGGAAAAAAACAATAAAATAATATCTGGGGGGGCCATGATAGGACTTTTTGTAATATACGATGTTGCATTTGATGAAGATATAATGGAGATTTTAAAGAAAATTAATATAAGGGGATTTACAAAATGGGAAAAAGTAATAGGTAGTGGCGAGAATTCAAATCCTAAAATGGACAACGCAGTATGGCCTGGTTTTAATTGTTGTATTTTTTTAGTAATTGACCAAAGAAAAAGGACAGCATTATTGAATAGTTTTAAACAAATATTTGGAGATAAGAATATAGAGGGGATAAAGATATTTGAGATTCCTGTTACAGAAATTATTTAGTGTTGAATTAAAAAATAAATATTTTATGTCCTATAGTTATAAGGGGGAAATTTTTTATGGAACAGAAAAATAATGACAAGGCCAGAAAGGGGACAATAATTGTATTAAGTACAGTGCTTATTCTAGGGATTTTATTTTTTTTATATTGGTTTTTCTATTTAAAAAATTATGTATCTACAGATGATGCATATGTCATGGCAGATAGTAGTTATGTGAGTGCAAGGGTTCCAGGTACAATTGAAGATGTGTTTGTAAAAAATGATGATTTTGTAAAAAAAGGGGATGTCCTTATAAAGTTAGATCCATCTGTTTATAGACTTAAGGTAGCTCAACTTAAGAGAAAATTAGAGTCTTTAGATTTTAAGATTAAAGGTGCAAAAATAGATTTAAGCATATTGAAACATAATCTAACTAAAAATGTGCAAAAGTCAAAAAACGATTTAAACCTAATGTTGGCAGAAAAACAGAGACTTAGATTTGAAATTAAATCACTAAAGGCGCAAAAAGATGTATTAAAACAAGATCTACACCTAGCTGATCTCCAGTATAGAAGATACAGCAAACTATACAAAAAACACAGCATTTCAAAGGAAAAATTTGACAATATCGTAACGGCTCGCAACAAATTGTTCTCCGAAATAAGGTCCTTAGATTTTAAGATAAAGTCTTTGGAATCCAGTGTAAAAGGACTTGATGAAAAAATAAAGAATGTACTTATAGCAAACTCTGTTGCAAAAAAAGACATGGCCAAGGTCTCCTCAGCAGAGGACAACCTTAAATCCCTTTTAAAAGAAAGGGATTATCTAAAAAATGCCCTTGAAGAGGCAAGGTTAAACTTAAGTTATTGTTGGGTTAAGGCAGAGATAAATGGATATATTGGTGGCTCTAAGGTACAAAGGGGTAACTGGGTAATGCCTGGACAGCCCCTAATGGTAATTATTCCCCTGGATAAGGTATATGTAGAGGCAAATTTTAAAGAGACACAATTAAAGGACATTAGAATAGGGCAAGAGGTAGAGATAAAGTCAGATATGTATCCAGGGAAGGTGTTTAAAGGACATGTGATGGGTATTAGGGCTGGCACAGGCCAAGCATTTTCTCTACTTCCACCTGAGAATGCATCAGGTAATTGGATAAAGGTGGTTCAAAGGGTACCTGTTAGGATCAAACTTGATAATTATTCTTATACAGAGAATCCTTTAAGGGTAGGGACTTCACTGGAAGTAACTGTTTGTATAAAAGATAAAAGTGGTGCGCCTCTGAGGGGTCTACATGGAAACTCAAGATAAGATTATTCCAAAAGTCAATAAATGGGTAGTTGCCTTAACAGTAATTTTGCCTACCTTTATAGAGATAATGGACACCAGTGTGGTAAATGTATCTCTTCCACACATTCAAGGTGGGTTAAATGCTGGGCTAGATGAATCTACATGGGTGCTTACCTCTTATTTGGTGTCAAATGCAGTGATTATTCCTATCACTGGTTGGTTGGCAAATCTTTTAGGAAGAAAGCGATATTTAATTGGGTCAATTATCTTGTTTACAGTTTCTTCTATGTTGTGCGGGAGCGCCCCTACACTGGAGGTTCTGATATTGGCAAGGGTGCTTCAGGGGATTGGAGGTGGCGCATTGCAGCCCATATCTCAGGCAATACTACTTGAGAGTTTTCCAAAAGAAGAACATGGCATGGCAATGGCCATCTTTGGTATGGGTGTGGTCCTTGCGCCTACCATTGGTCCAGTGGTTGGGGGTTGGATTACAGACAACCTCTCTTGGAGATGGGTATTTTATATAAATCTCCCAATAGGGATACTCTCTGTATTTATGATTATTTTTTATATATTTGATCCTCCATACATAAAGAGTTCTAAAAACAAGGGGGTCAGTTATATCTCCCTTATGCTTTTATTTATATGGGTAGGTTGTCTCCAAGTAGTGTTAGATAAGGGTCAAAGGGATGATTGGTTCCACTCACACTTTATTTTGACCTTGAGTATTATCTCTGCGGTTTGTTTTCTGATCTATATTATCCGTGAGATATACGCCAAAAATCCCGTATTGGATATATCAGTATTTAAAGACAAGACATTTGTAGCAGGAAATCTAATACTTTTTACAGGTTTTATGTGTTTTTTTGGAAGTGTGGTCTTACTCCCTTTATTTTTACAAAATTTAATGAATTATACGGCCATGTGGGCAGGGCTGGTGCTTGGTCCAAGTGGAATAGCCACTATGATAGTCATGTTTATAGTAGGTAGATTGTTGAACAAGGGAGTCCCTGCATATATTTTACTCATAATAGGGCTATGTTTGATATCATTTTCTGTGATTGAAATGGGAAGATTTACTTTAGATGCGGGTTTTTGGCAATTAGTCTGGCCAAGGGTTATACAATCATGTGGTATGGGTCTGTTTTTTGTGCCTTTGACCACAGCAACCTATGTGAATATACCAAAAGAAAAAATTGGGAATGCTTCGAGCATTTATAATTTGTTGAGAAACTTAGGGGGTAGTTTTGGAACTGCCATTGCTACCACATACCTTGCTAGGAGTAGTCAATTTAGCCAAACAGTGTTGGTAAAAAATGTGGTGCCCTTTAGAGAGGAGTTTGTTTATATGTGGCATACAGTGCAGAATTTTTTGCATGACCCAGTATCTATTCCAATACAGGGCTCAAAGACCTTGGCATTTATATATATGGAGGTTTTAAGACAAGCAGGTATGCTTGCGTATAATGACAGTTTTATCTTTCTTGGCACTATTACTATGTTTTTGATCCCTATTGCCCTTATTTTAAGGACAAAAAAGGCTTAATAAAAATATAAAAAATATTTGAAACAAGGCCATGCTTATTATTAGATGTGCAAGGTGTAAGAAAAAGCTCTGGAAATACAAAAAAATAGGAAAGGGAGAAGTGCTTAGATGTCATAAGGATAGAATTGTTAAATTTTATGCAGGGATAGAAAAGGATAAAAAGATTTTTTGTCCAGATTGTGGTACTAAGATAGGTATTGATAAGGGGAGTTTTTATAAAATGATTGGGAAAAATTTTGTATATTCAGGCACCAAAGATAATTCTTGAATACTGGAAATCCAAGAAAAAACACTTGAAATTTTATTGTAAAGAGGATAAAGAGGTTTTTCTACGGAGAGGTGGCCGAGTGGTTGAAGGCGGTAGTCTTGAAAACTACTGAGGGTTGATAGCCCTCCGGGGGTTCGAATCCCTCCCTCTCCGTTTCCTGCCTTTATATTATCCCCAAATTTTTTGTCTTTAAATTTTCTTGGAGGAATTTTAAAATGGTAGATGTTGCTGTGTTTATAGGGAGTATTTCAGACAAAGAAAAGATGATGCCATGCGTAGAAATTTTGAAAAAACTAGGAATTAGTTTTGAATTCCATGTTACCTCTGCACATAGGACCCCTGAGAGGACAAAAGAGATGGTCAAGGACTTAGAAAAAAGGGGTTGTAAGGTTTTTATATGTGGCGCAGGTCTAGCTGCCCATTTGGCAGGTGCTGTAGCTGCTATGACCATAAGGCCAGTTATAGGTGTGCCCATTTGTGCGTCCCCCCTTGGAGGAATGGATGCCTTATTGTCCACTGTTCAGATGCCTCCAGGATATCCTGTTGCCACTGTTGCCCTTGATAAGGTTGGGGCAAAAAATGCTGGGTATTTAGCAGCCCAGATCTTGGCTATCTCAAATCCTGTGCTTCAAGATAAATTGAACTCTTTAAGGGAAGATATGAGAAAACAAGTCCAGGAATCTGACAAAAATTTACAATAAAAACAAGTTGTTATAAAAAAAATCAAAAAAAATTAAATTTCACCCTTTACAACTGAAAAATTGAAATTATATATACATCCAGTCAGTTTTGAGGTGTAGGATTTCAAATAGTTATGTCTTGATTTTAGCACTCGCAGGATTTGAGTGCTAACAATAAAGAGAATCAACACAAAAAATAAAATGGAGGTAGAGGTTATGAAGTTAAAACCATTACATGATCGTGTACTGGTAAAGCGTCTAGAGGAAGAGGAAAAGACCAAGGGCGGTATCATTATTCCTGACACTGCAAAAGAAAAACCAATTAAAGGTGAAATAATGGCTGTTGGCCCTGGAAGGCTCACAGATGATGGAAAAAGGATAGAGATGTCAGTAAAGGTTGGTGACAAGGTAATGTTTAGTAAATATGCTGGCACAGAGGTAAAGATTGAAGGTGAAGAATATCTTATTATGAGAGAAGATGATATTGTTGCTATTATTGAAAATTAATTTAAAAGGAGGTGCAGATTATGCCTGCAAAGGAAATATTATATAGTGAGACCGCAAGGACAAAACTGAAGGCTGGTGTAGACAAACTTGCAAATGCAGTAAAGGTAACCTTAGGACCAAAGGGAAGGAATGTTGTTATTGAAAAATCCTTTGGTTCCCCTGTAATCACTAAAGACGGTGTTACAGTTGCAAAAGAGATTGAATTAGAAGACAAGTTTGAAAATATGGGTGCTCAGATGGTAAAGGAAGTTGCCAGCAAGACCTCTGATATTGCTGGTGATGGTACAACTACAGCTACAATTTTGGCCCAAAAGATATTCAATGAGGGCATCAAACTGGTTGCTGCTGGAAGAAACCCAATGGTAATAAAGAGGGGAATCGATAAGGCAGTAGAGGCAGTTGTAAAGAAATTAGAGGAAATTGCTGTTCCAACTAGGGATGAAAAAGAGATTGCACAGGTTGGTACAATCTCTGCCAATAATGATCCAACCATTGGAAACTTAATTGCAGATGCAATGAATAAGGTTGGAAAAGAGGGTGTTATTACTGTTGAAGAGGCCAAAGGCCTTGAGAATACCTTGGATTTTGTTGAAGGTATGCAGTTTGACAGGGGTTATCTCTCCCCATATTTTGTAACTAATGCAGAGAAAATGACTTGTGAACTTGAAAATGCCCTTATCTTGATCCATGAGAAAAAGATCTCCTCAATGAAGGACTTGCTTCCTGTTTTAGAACAAGTAGCAAAGCAGGGTAGGCCACTTCTCATTATTGCTGAAGACGTAGAGGGCGAGGCACTGGCCACATTGGTTGTAAACAAATTAAGGGGAACTTTGCAGGTATGTGCTGTGAAAGCACCTGGTTTTGGAGAGAGAAGAAAGGCAATGTTACAAGACATTGCAATCCTAACAGGTGGTCAGGTAATATCTGAGGACTTGGGCATTAAACTTGAAAATGCAACATTAAATGACCTTGGTGAGGCCAAGAAGATAGTAGTTGATAAAGAGAACACCACTGTTATAGATGGCGCAGGAAAGCCTGAAGATATCAAGGCCAGGGTAAACCAGATCAGGGCTGAGATTGAAGAGACAACCTCTGATTATGATAGGGAAAAATTGCAGGAACGTTTGGCAAAATTAGTTGGTGGTGTTGCAGTGATCAATGTTGGTGCTGCCACTGAGACTGAAATGAAAGAGAAAAAGGCTAGGGTAGAGGACGCATTAAATGCAACTAGGGCAGCAGTAGAAGAGGGTATTGTACCTGGTGGTGGAGTTGCCTTGATCAGGTGTTTAGAGGCAGTGGAAGAAGTAAAGGCTGCTGATGAAGATGAGAAGGCTGGAATTGAGATTATTAAAAGTGCATTAACAGAGCCTTTGCGTCAGATATGTGCCAATGCTGGTTATGAGGGTTCCTTGGTGGTGGAAAAGGTAAAGTCTGAAAAGGCCAATTTTGGCTTCAATGCTGCTACAGGTGAATATGAAGACTTGGTAAAGGCTGGAGTTATTGATCCTAAGAAAGTAACTAGGATTGCTATCCAAAATGCATCTTCTATTGCATCTCTATTACTCACCACTGAGGCTGCAATTGTTGAAAAACCAGAAGAAAAAGATAAATCCATGCCTCCTGCTCCAGGTGGAATGGGTGGTATGTATTAATAGATTTTATTTACAACTCTTTAAAAAGGCTGGTCTTTTCAGACCAGCCTTTTTTTGTTAAAGAGCTTGTAAAGGGGATAGGAGGGTTATGTATGTTATGTATAGAAGATTTTAGATTTGGTGTTATAAATATTTCAGGAAAGAGGTATAGCTCTGATGTGAAGATAATAGGAAATAGGGTTATCTCTCCGTGGTGGAGGAGCCAGGGCCACAAGGTGTTTTTAGAAGATGTAGAGGATATAGTAGAAGATATTGATGTTCTAATTTTAGGACAGGGCGATCCTGGGATGATGAAATCTGATCCATCTTTAAAAATTTATTTGAAAAATAAAGGAATTAAACTTATAGAAATACCAACTAAAGAGGCTATTATAGAATTTAACTCTCATGTGAAAAAACAGATCAAAGTGGGGGCTGGGTTTCACCTCACATGTTAAATTCCATTAAACCATTTGTATAAAACAAATAGGAGAAAAAATATTGTCACAGGTTGTTTTGGTATTAGGGGGATGTAAGAGTGGAAAGACCAGTTTTGCATTAAGCCTTGCAACTGCCTATGAAGGTTATAAAAAGATATATCTTGCTACTTCCATTGTGTGCGATAGGGAAATGCAAAAAAGGGTTGATAGACATAAAAAAGAGAGGGGAGATTCCTGGACTACTAAAGAATACCCATATGAACTCTCTAAGGGGCTCTATTCCCTTATGGATGAGGGTAATTTAATAGTGGTAGATTGTTTGACCATGTGGATTAATAATTTATTATACAAAGGATTAAATGAAAAAGATATAATAAATGAAATAAAAAAGGTATCAGATGTGTTGTCAAATCCCATGGGGATAATAATACTTGTCTCCAATGAGGTAGGACTGGGGATTGTCCCTTCTGATTTTGTGTCTAGGCAATTTAGAGACCTTGTTGGCATATTACACCAACGGGTGGCTAAATGCGCAGACAAGGTATATTTCACTGTGGCAGGGATTCCAAGCCTAATAAAAGGATCTAAATGATGTTTAAACAGTTTTTAATGGCCTTAAATTTTCTTACCACGATTCCAAGCCCCATTGGGGCTGGTCAGGATTTTTCTCCAAAAAAAATGAGGGGTTATTTCCCTGTGGTTGGACTTTTTATTGGCCTAATCTTGGCACTCCTAGATTATATTCTAGGTAATTTCTTCTCTCCATTAGCCAATTCTTGGATTGAAGTGGTGGCCCTTATATGTATTACAGGGGGGTTGCATTTAGATGGTCTAGGAGATAGTGCTGATGGACTTTTGAGCCATCGTTCAAGGGAAAGGGCGTTAGAGATTATGAAGGATTCCAGGATTGGGGTTATGGGGGTCTTGGCAATTATCATTGTACTTGGGACCAAGTGGATGGGGATATCAGAGATCCATAGCCATAGGCTATTTTTTCTATGTATTATACCAGCCTATTCTAGGACATCAATGTTAATTGGAATGAAGTACTTAGATTATTGTAGGGAAAGAGGTACAGCAAAGGGCTTTTTCAATGACCCTATCCAGGGAAAAGATTTTATCTTCTTTTTTGTTCTAATTGGAATATCGTGTATTATACCCTTGGCAGCGGTCTTTATAAATCTTGGATTTTTATTTATCAGTTTTTTGATTATTACATTCTATAAAGATAAATTAGGATGTATTACTGGGGATACCCTAGGTGCAATGTGTGAAATCGTAGAAGCATTTTTATTTTTATGTGCTGGTTTAATTTATTAAAAAATTAGAATTTATTTTTTAGAGTTGAGTAAATTAAGCTTTTTATCCCAAAAACGTGAAAAAAATTACGTTTTTTTTTTTAATCCTAAGTCGTTGTATATAAGGGCAAAAGGCTAGTGGCTAAGGGCTATTTTTTAATTTTAATTTTGAATTATAAATTCTAAATTTTGAATGAAAAAAGGATTAATCCAAAATCCAAAATTCAACATCCAAAATTATATTAATGGTTTTCGCCTTTAGCCTTTCGCCTTTTGCCACCTAAGCGAAACTTCGTTTCGCTTAGTGCTAACGCATATTTTTTAATAAGGATTTATTCCTTATTTTAAAATTTGGCCAATGGCCAAAGTAAAGCGAAACTTCGTTTCGCTTTAACCTGCAGTTTTCGGAACTTTAATTTGTTATATTTAAAGATATTAAGGTATAGTGCCATGAGAATATTTATTGGTATAGACCTTCCAAAAGAGTATAAGGATATTTTAAGAAAAATAAAGTATGATTGGAAGGATAAGTTTAAATCAAAGATAAAATGGACAGGAGATAAGAATTTCCATATTACATTGAGATTTATTGGAGAAGTTCCAGATAAAGAGATTTTTAAAATAGGAAAAGGACTAGCTACTGTAGACCTCCCTAGATTTTCTTTTAAAGCAGGGGGTGGTGGTTTTTTCCCAAATCTAAAGAGGCCACGGGTTATGTGGATAGGTTGTATCAAAGGAGATCATATGTGTACCAACCTATCAAGAGAAATTTCTGCTGTCCTAGAAGAGGGTGGTATTTCTCAAGATAAAAGACAATTTAAGGCTCATTTGACCCTTGGAAGGATAAAATTTTTTTCATTAGGAGATGATTGGAAAGGCTTTTTGGACTATTTAAATGAGATAAAGTGGCCAGAGATTAATATATCTCATTTTGTCTTGTGGAAGAGTACCCTAAAGCCCACAGGACCTATATATACTATTATAGAGACATTTCCATTAAAATAGGTAAAACTTATTAACTTATATTAACTATAATCGCCTCTGAGTATCCTGGCCTTTTCTGCCATGGCCATTATCTTTAATTCTTTGACCAGAGAGCTGACCTGTTTATTGGGGGGATTTTCTCCATTAGCCTTTATTTGTAATTCCATTTGAGACACTTCATTTAAGATATTTTCTAATGTGTTAAAACATGTCTTTAGATTGTTTTGTGTTAACTGCTGGGAATATTTTTCCCAATTATCCAGATTGGCCTCAATACCTTTCATTATTTTTTCCTGGTTGGGACTTATATTTTGTTTTTCTTCTAACCTCATAGCTGCTTCAATATTTGCAAGCTCTATTTGTGATAAAGGAACCTGTTGGGGGCTAGTCTTTTCTGTATCCTCGGCTATTTCTTTTTTTAATAACTGGTCAAAGTCTTGAGAGGATATTGATTTTCTCTTTGATGGACCTTGTTGTATCCCTTTTCTTATTTCCTCAAAGTTTATTTTCATGGGAATACTCCTTTGCCTCTATTATACTAGGAATTGTTTACCTTATACTAGATAGTAATTTTTGTAAAAGCAAGATTTTTGCCAAAAGAAATAGTTGCACTTTGATTTTATATCAGATAGTACCTACATTACCTTGAGTCAAGGGTAGTTTTTTTATTTTAAAGATAGGCAAGTTAAGGGATGCAAGAAGATATTGATAAGGCCATAGAGGTATTAAAAAATAGCGGGACAATTATTTTCCCAACAGAAACCCTATATGGATTAGGGGCAATAGCATTGGATTTCACTGCATGTGCAAAGGTATTTAAGATAAAAAATAGGCCAAAGAATAAACCTGTGCCAGTTATTGTAGGGGGCCTAGAACAATTAAATATCCTATCATGCAAATTGGATGTCTTGCCCCTAGATATTTTAAAATACAAATTTTGGCCTGGCCCTTTGTCTGTACTTCTTCCTGCTAGAGAATCTTTGCCTTTAGAAATAGTGAGTAGAGATGGACTTGTCTGTGTGAGGTACACCTCTCATCCAATTGCCCAGATATTGTGCCTTATGTCCAATTCTCCACTGGTTGCCACCAGTGCAAATATATCTGGACAAAAACCACCTAAGGACTTTGAGGATATACATGAGGATATATTATCAGCAGTGGACTATGTTGTATCCAAGGGACCAAGGCCTAGGGGGGGAGCTCCTTCTACTATTATAGAGTTTATTACCCCCAAAAAAATAAGATTAATAAGATCAGGGGCAGTATCCACAGATAGGTTAATACAAGCTGGTTTTGATGTAGTGGAATAAAAAAGGAAGCCCGTCTGAGCTTCCTTTTTTATGATCAGATAACTATAGGGATTATCCTGGACGCACTATTAATAGCCACGCCTCTGATATTATTATTGTGAGTATCATATAAGGAAATGCTACTTTCATAAATTCTCCAAAGGTAGTCCTAAATCCTTTGGATTCAGCTATTCCTATGGTAACGACATTAGCAGAGGCACCAATAATTGTGCCATTTCCACCAAAACACGCACCTAATGCAAGTGCCCACCAAAGGGTGCTATGTGCCTCTGGGATAACAGTAGTGAGATATCCAACAATTGGAAGCATAGTTGCAGTAAATGGTATGTTGTCGATAAATGCAGACATAATAGCAGCTACCCACAATATGAAAGTACATGCTGCTACAAAGTTCCCTTTAGATAGTTTTAAGATCCAGTCCGCCACAAGGTCAAGGAGACCAGTGGAATCCACAGCAGAGACCAGCATAAATAGGAAGATGAAAAACATAAGGGTAGGCCATTCAATATCTTTTTCAATTAGCTCTATAAGATCAATCTTGTCTTGAACAACTGCTATTGTTACTAACAGTGCAGCTCCAAATAGTGCTGCTATACACACCTCCATATGCCATATGGATTCTGTTAAAAACAAAAATATGACAAATGCAAGGATACCTCCCCCATATGCTAGTAATTTAGAATCTGTGATCTTGTACTTTTCTTTAAGTTCCCCTATGTATTCTTCCACATTGTCTACCTTGGCCCTAGCAAATTCTTTTCCCCATATGAGCTTTGTATATACAACTAGTGCCACCATGCTAATAAGACAAATAGGTGCCAAGGCCTCTACAAACTTTACAAAACTAAGCCCTGCATATGATCCAATAAGAATATTTGGAGGGTCCCCGATCAAGGTAGCTGTGCCACCAATATTTGAGGCCATAACTAGGGGGATTAAAAGGTGAAGGGGATTAATCTCCAGTGCAAGACATATTTCAATTGCAACCCCAGTTAATAGAAGCATAGTTGTGACATTGTCTAAAAAGGAGGAGGTAAATGCAGTGAAAAACATAAGGATAGTGGCCAGTAAAAAGAAGTTCCCCCTTGCAAGACTATATGACTTGTATGCACACCATTGAAATACCCCTGTGTGTTTGAGGACTCCAATAATTATCATCATCCCCATAAGTAAAAATATAACATTCATGTCTATAGAGGCAATGGCAGCCTCATAAGTTAGGATATGGTATTGCGGGTTTAATGTACCAATTGTGTAGGACAATATGAGCATGGTGGCAGCACCTAACATTGCCGCTATAGTTCTATGTAATAATTCAAAGCCTATTATTACATATACAATAAAAAACACCGCAGTAGATATCCAGAAAGCAGGGCCTAGTATCCTTTTTAGGACTATGTCTCCGCTAAAATATATATTTTTATTCCTCTGGGCTAAGGATTTAGGTTTTAGATTTAGGATTTCTGTTTTATAACTGGGTTTTGAGATCTCTAATTTTATTATGGAATGTTCTAGTTCAATGGGAGAAATAAAAAAACGTGATAGGAATTTACCATTTTCAGCGGTCTCCAATTCATCCACTTGTTTTTTACCAAGAAATACCTTGACTTCTGCTTCTCCAACAGGTTCTCCATGAGTGTTTTTTATTATACCAGCGAGGTTTACATAGATTGCATCCTTACTAGGATGTTTTGGTGGACCTACGTGTCCATGCTCTGCTAATGATAATGATGTTAAAAATAAAAAAATAAAAACAGTAAAAATAGTAATTCGCCATCTCTTGTCCATTATTTCCTCCTCTTTCTAAATTTTAGTTGAAAAGCAACGGTTAATAGATTAAAAGCTTTTTTGTCAAGTTAGTAACGTATGGAAATTTTTTGGAAGTCATGAGTATAGAATTTGAAATAATACCTCTATGGATACAAAACTTATTTATGCTATGCATAATAGCAATAGATATTTTATTTTTTGTTTATTCAATCCATAAAAACAATAAAAAGATTTTTTTATTATCTATCTCTTGGTTATTTATTATAGTTATTTTTTTTAACTCTCCATTTTGGAGGTTTAGCAAGATATCAATATCTCATGATAAAGTAAAATTAAATTATGGGATTCTTTGTTTACTTAAAAATAAAGAAATAAAAAAGCCTATAACCTGCACTATAGAGTCATCTACTTCTCTTTTTCCCTTTAAAAAGACTTTCTTCTTAAATATCAATGGATACAAGAGCATGAGTGTAACTTCAAGGAACAAAGCAAGATTAGATTCAATATGTAATTATTTAGTTCATTTTAAATCTAATGGGCAGTAAGAGGATGCCTTGTCAATATCAATTATCTTAATTCCTTTTACATATTCTTTTGTTGAGTATTGAGTAATATTTTCTAATTTATAAGTTATTTCTTTAATCCTTTCTAGTTGTTTTTTTAAGGCCATGCAGTTTTCATCTCCAGGATGTTCAGTTAATATTTCCTCTAATATGAACATCATGTTCTGAAGGGGCTGATTCATTTCATGGCAGGTTGCACCTGCCATTTCAAGGACACCTTGTAATTTTTCTCTAATCATTTTTTCCTGTTCTGCCCTTTTGATATCTGTGATATCTCGGGTAACCGCTATTATACATTTCTTATTGTCATAATTTATTGTGTGTGCAGACCATAATACCTCTATTATTGAGCCGTCTTTTATCCTAAACTTAACTTCAGCATTACATACCTTTCCATATTTTTTTAAGATAGAATGGAGTTCATCTCTTTCTTTAGGGTCTACCCATATACCAAGCTCAACAGAAGTCTTTCCCAGTACTTCTTTGCACGAATAACCAGTAGTCTCTAAAAACGCCTGATTTACCTCAAGGTATGTGCCATCGTCTAGGGTGGAAATAGCTATCCAATCAGGGGATGCTTGAAATGCCTTTTGGAATTTTTCTTCTGATTTTTTCAACTGTTCTTTTATAAGGGCCTCTTCTGTATTGTCTAGGAAAAATCCCAAGATAGATTCCTCTCCATTGAAAAAAACCGAACACACACTCTCTAAAATATATTTTATCTCCCCATGTTTGCTAATAATTTTATTTATAAAGGGACTATTTTTTTTGCCTTTTAGCATAGAAATTGCTTCTTCCCTAACCCTTTGTCTGTACTCAGGATGAATCAGCTCTTGGGGTGCGAGTTCCTGGAGTTCTTTCTTGCTATATCCAGTAATCCTTTGAAATTCTGGATTTACATAGAGAAAGTTCTTTTTATTTAATATATATATACCTATTGGAGAGTGTTTAAACAATAGAGAAACCAGTTGGGTATTTAGTTGAGGCCTGTATCCTAGATCTTGTAATTTGTTTTCATGATTCATGGCTTGATTTATTCCTTATAA
>JALWFY010000062.1 GCA_027013815.1 Desulfohalobiaceae bacterium
TGTGGCTTCTTCCTCTCAAACTTCTCCTTCCCCATAACTACCCCCTACTTCTTATAATTTCTTCTGCAACGTTTGTTGGTACTTTTTCATAATGATCAAATTGCATTGAAAAATTGGCCCTTCCCTGTGTAAGAGTCCTAATTACTGTTGAATACCCAAACATCTCTTTTAATGGCACATAGGCCTTTATAATTTGTGTTCCTAGTCGCGACTCCATCCCTAAGATCTTGCCCCTTCTACTATTTAGGTCCCCCATTACTTCTCCAACATATTCCTCAGGGCTTAAGACCTCAACCAGCATAATGGGCTCTAAAAGTACTGGAGACGCCTTTGAACACGCCTCCTTTATGGCCATAGAACCAGCTACATAAAAGGCCTGTTCTGAAGAATCTACCTCGTGATAAGAACCATATACAAGATTTACCTTTAAATCGATCATAGGATACCCTGCCACAACACCTCCTAAAAGAGCATCTTGTATTCCTTTATCAACTGCAGGGATATACTCCTTGGGAATCACACCTCCTACAATTGAATTTATAAATTCATAGCCCTTCCCAGGGGCTGGCTCTACCTCTATGACCACATGTCCATATTGTCCTCTACCACCAGTCTGTTTCACAAATTTTGATTCAGCCTTTGATGGGTTAGTAATAGTCTCCCTATAGGCCACCTTAGGCTGTCCAATATTTGCATCCACCTTAAATTCTCTAACCAGCCTATCTACTAATATCTCAATATGCAACTCTCCCATACCTGATATTATAGTCTGGCCAGTTTCTTCGTCTCCTTTTACTTTAAAAGATGGATCTTCCTTGGTTAACTTTTGAAGAGCAGCGCTTAAATTATCTCTATCCGCCTTAGTCTTTGGCTCAATAGCTACATCTATAACTGGTTCAGGAAAATCAATATTCTCCAAAATAACCGGATCCCTTGGATCACAAAGGGTGTCTCCAGTAGATACAGTCTTTAAACCAACCGCCGCTACTATATCCCCTGCCCAGGCCTCCTTGATTTCCTCTCTCTTATTTGCATGCATCTTAAGGAGACGACCTATCCTTTCTTTCTTCATATTGGTTGTATTCAAGACTGTATTCCCTGTCTCTATATGCCCTGAATAAACCCTTAAAAAAGTCAAGTGACCCACATAGGGATCTGTCATCAATTTAAAGGCAAAGGCCTTAAGGGGAACATCGTCCTTACACTCACACAACACCTTTTCCCCTGTGTCTGGCCTTATACCCTCTGCTGGTGGCAAATCTACAGGAGATGGCAGAAAATCTATTATGCCGTCTAACAGGGGCTGGATGCCTTTGTTTTTAAATGCTGCCCCACAGAACACTGGGCAGATCTTTAAATTCATAGTGCTCTTTCTAATTGCCTGAGTCAGTCTATCCACAGGTATATCTTCACCACTTAAATATAGTTCTAAAAGTTCGTCGTCTTCTTCAGCCACTGCCTCTATAAGATGTGTCCTCCATTCTTCTGTATCATCAACTAGATCTTCAGGAATATCATCCGAATATGTCTTTTTACCCAATGTCTGTTCATCAAAATAAAGGGCCCTTCCATGTATCAAGTCCACAACACCGCGAAAATTTTCTTCACTTCCTATGGGTATTTGTATTGGAACAGGCTTGGCCTTGAGCCTCTCTTTTATCATACCTACTACCCGAAAAAAATCAGCTCCAACCCTATCCATTTTATTCACAAATGCAAGACGAGGGACATGATATTTATCCGCCTGTCGCCATACAGTCTCTGACTGAGGTTCAACGCCACCTACTGCACAAAAAACTGCTACTGCCCCATCTAACACCCTTAATGACCTTTCCACCTCAACTGTAAAGTCCACATGGCCAGGGGTATCAATAATATTAATTCTGTGTCCCCTCCAAAAACAAGTCGTGGCTGCAGAAGTAATGGTAATACCTCTCTCCTGTTCTTGTACCATAAAGTCCATTATGGCCTCACCATCATGGACCTCCCCTATCTTATGAGACACACCTGTATAAAAAAGTATGCGCTCAGTAGTGGTAGTCTTACCCGCGTCAATATGCGCCATAAAACCTATATTTCTCTGCTTCTCGATTGGTACAATCCTTCCCACACTACACCCCTATAAATAAAATCTTCGTCATCAAGAATTACCACCTGTAATGGGCAAAGGCCTTATTTGCCTCAGCCATGCGGTGAGTATCTTCTTTCTTCTTTATGGCTATTCCTCTATTATAAAATGCATCTGTTAGTTCTGCACTGAGGCGCCTCACCATACCTTTTTCGCCCCTACTCCTAGCAGCTGAAACCAGCCACCTTATTGCCAAGATTAGTTGTCTATGAGGACTCACTTCCATAGGGACTTGGTAGGTAGCACCTCCCACTCTCCTTGGCTTTACCTCTACTTCTGGTTTTACATTGTCAATGGCCTTTTCAAATGCTGCAAGCGGCTCCTCTGATGTATTCTTTGCCAAAACTTCCATAGAATTATATACTATCTTCTCAGCCACACTCTTTTTCCCATCTCTCATTACACCATTTATAAACTTTGCCACCAATTTACTTTTATACCTTGGATCTGGCAGTATCTCTCTCCTAGGTACAGGTCCTTTACGAGGCATAACTTTCTTCTCCTTAAAAAATTATTTTGGTCTCTTTACTCCATATTTAGACCTACTCTTCCTGCGATCCTGAACACCAGCAGTATCAAGGGCCCCACGAATTATAGTATAACGTACACCAGGCAGGTCCTTTACACGACCACCCCTTACCAAGACAACAGAGTGCTCTTGCAAGTTGTGTCCCTCTCCTGGAATATAAGAGGTAACCTCTATACCATTGGTCAACCTTACCCTTGCTACCTTTCTTAGAGCTGAGTTTGGTTTCTTTGGAGTAGTTGTATATACCCTGACACATACACCTCTTCTCTGTGGGCATCCTTGCAATGCAGCCCTCTTTTTAGAGGACCTAACCTTTTCCCTTCCTTTTCTAATCAATTGATTTATCGTTGGCATCCCAATAAGCCTCCTTAAATTTGTCCATCCAAAAGAAGAGTTAGATACATCATTTTTTTTTCACTGTCAATCAATCAATTCCTGTATTTTAAAGCTATCTCTATCTAAAACTAATTTATTAAACCTCAATGACTCAATATTCTTCTTCAGAACTCCATAGTTCTTTTTTCAATTCATCCAAGAACAATTCTGGTTTTTCAGGCTGTTCTGGTACGTCTATTTCAATATCAAGATAAGATCTAAAACCAGTACCCGCTGGAATAAGCCTACCAACTATCACGTTCTCCTTAAGCCCCCTTAAATAATCCACCTTTGATTGAAGGGCTGCCTCAGTCAACACCTTAGTAGTCTCTTGAAAAGAGGCTGCAGATATAAAAGAATCTGTGGACAAAGAGGCCTGAGTTATCCCAAGTACCAAGGGTTCTGCCACAGCTGGCTTTAGGCCCTGTTGGACTGCCTTAGTATTTTCCTCAAGAAAACGATACTTTTCCACATGCTCTCCAATTAAAAAGTTAGTGTCTCCTGGATCCACTATATTAACCTTTTTCAACATCTGCCTAACAATAATCTCAATATGTTTGTCATTTATATTTACACCCTGATATTTATACACCTCTTGAATCTCGTCTACAAGGTACTTTGCCAAAAACTTCTCACCCTTAATCTTTAATAGATCGTGCAATTCAGGAGAACCCTCTGTGAGAAAATCCCCTGCCTTTACATAATCGCCCTCTTGCACAAGGATATGTCTACCCTTTGGGACTAGATACTCTTTTGGATCTCCAGTCTCAGGGGTTACAATAATTCTCCTCTTACCTTTTATATCTGGCCCAAAACTAACTATTCCATCTATCTCCGAAATAATGGCCATTTCCTTGGGCTTTCTCACCTCAAATAACTCAGCTACCCTTGGAAGACCTCCAACAATATCTTTTATCTTTGCTGTTTCCCTGGGTTTTCTGGCAATCACATCACCAGCTTTGACCTCCTGCCCCTCCTCAACCATTAATATGGCACCAACAGGTAGATGATATATTGCCTCTGTATCTGAATTTGGCCTTTTTTTCACAACACCTTTGTCATCACAAATAGATACACTTGGTCTAAAATTAGTAGACCTATATTCTACAATAGTCTTAGTGGCCTTATTTGTTATCTCATCCACCTTCTCATCATAGGTGATCCCTTCGACTATGTCACTGTATTTAACTACCCCGTCTACATCTACAATAAAAGGTTCTTGAAAAGGATCCCACTCTGCTATTATCTTGCCCTTATCTATCTCATCTTCCATATTTACATACAATTTAGCACCAACAGGAAGTGTGTATTTCTCACGCTCCTTACCTTGTTCATCAACTATTCCTACCTGACCATTTCTACTAAGTACCATTAATATCCCTTCCCTGTTCTTTACTGTACGCACTCCACTCAATGTTATCTTACCAGAGTATCTTGCTACAATGGAAGATTGTTCTATCTCTTTTGAGGCAGTTCCACCTATGTGAAAGGTACGCATAGTTAGCTGTGTACCTGGCTCTCCAATAGACTGAGCAGCAATAATACCAACTGCTTCACCAACGTTTACTAAATGCCCTCTAGCAAGGTCTCTACCATAACAATAGGCACAAACTCCTCTCTTACTCTGACACGTTAAAACCGATCTGATAATAACAGAATGTATACCTACTTCATCGATTGATCTTGCCTTATTCTCATCAATCAAAGTATTAGCAGGCACCAAGACCTCTCCAGTCTCTGGATGATAGACATCCATTAAGGCAATCCTACCAAGGACCCTATCATATAATTTTTCCTGGACCTCCCCAGGTTTTATTTCTCTAGAAATCTCAATTCCATCAACAGTGCCGCAATCTAATTCAGATACAATGACGTCTTGAACCACATCCACTAATCTCCTGGTGAGATAGCCTGAATTAGCTGTTTTCAACGCTGTATCTGCAAGTCCTTTTCTGGCACCATGAGTAGAAGTAAAATATTCTAAAACTGAAAGCCCTTCTCTAAAAGAAGCAATAATTGGAGTTTCTATGATCTCCCCTGAAGGCTTCGCCATAAGGCCTCTCATACCTGCAAGCTGTCTCATCTGATCCGGATTACCTCTAGAACCTGAGTGGCTCATCATATATATTGGATTTAGACTTTCACATTGAACCTTCTCTCTAGTCTCTGGATTGACCAAGGTATCCTGTGATATCTCTTTCATCATCTCTTTTGCCACATCGTTTGTGGCCTTAGTCCACACATCAACCACTTTATTGTATCTCTCAGTCCTGGTTATAATCCCTTCCCTGTGTTGTCTTAAGATTTCTTCTGTTTCCTTCTTAGCTGTATCTATGATCGATGGCTTCTTTGATGGTAGTTTTAAATCTTTGACAGAAATCGTGACTCCAGCCCTTGTGGCATATTCATATCCCAAATCCTTTAATCTATCACAGAGAATTACAGTGGCCTTTGTACCTGCCCTATGATATGCTTCAGCCACCAATCTAGCTATAGATTTCTTATTCAATACTGTGTTTACTAATTCAAAAGGCACTTCCTTTGGAAGCAATTGTCCAATTAAAATCCTACCTGCACAGGTTTCTACTAATTTTCCATCCATCCTCACCTTAATCCTAGAATGGATAGAAATAACACCTGCATCGTATGCAGCTATAACTTCTTCTGGGTCAGAAAATATCTTGTCCTCTCCTGGTTCAAAGGCCCTCACAAGTGACATAAAATAAAGGCCTAATACCACATCTTGAGATGGCAAGATAATAGGTTCCCCATTTGCTGGAGATAAAATATTATTAGTGGACATTAAAAGGACCCTACACTCAATCCTTGCCTCAATGGACAAAGGAACATGTACAGCCATCTGATCACCATCAAAATCCGCATTGTAAGGAGTACACACCAAGGGATGGAGTTGTATGGCCTTACCTTCTACCAATATTGGTTCAAAGGCCTGAATACCTAATCTGTGAAGTGTAGGCGCCCTGTTAAGTAATATTGGATATTCCTTAACAATTTCTTCGAGTACATCCCACACCACCACATCTTCCCTCTCAACCATCCTCTTAGCACCTTTTATTGTAGTTGCGTGTCCCCTTTCCTCTAATTTTTGATAGATAAATGGCTTAAATAATTCCAGGGCCATCTTTTTTGGAAGACCACATTGATGGAGCTTCAATTTTGGACCAACTACGATCACCGATCTACCAGAATAATCAACCCTCTTTCCAAGCAAATTCTGTCTAAATCTCCCCTGTTTACCTTTAATCATATCACTGAGAGATTTTAATGGACGCCCATTTGTACCAGTAATTGCCTTGCCTCGACGTCCATTATCTAAGAGTGCGTCAACTGCCTCTTGTAACATCCTTTTTTCATTACGAATAATTATATCTGGCGCACCTAGATCTAAAAGTCTCTTTAGCCTATTGTTCCTATTTATGACCCTCCTATATAGATCATTCAAATCACTTGTTGCAAACCTCCCACCATCTAAAGGAACCAACGGCCTTAGATCAGGAGGAATAACTGGCAAAGCTTCAAGGATCATCCACTCAGGTTTATTGCCTGATTCAATAAAAGCCTCTACTATCTTAAGCCTTTTAGTAATCTTCTTTTTCTTATTTATGGACTTTGTGTCCAATGTTTGTGCCTTTAATTCATCCTTTAATTTTTCCAGATCTATTTCCTCTAATAGTTCCTTTATTGCCTCAGCACCCATTCCAACCCTACATGCATCCTCTCCATATTTCTCAACCACCTGAACGTATTGATCTTCTGTAAGCAATTGTTGTTTTTTTAACGTGGTCTGCCCTGGATCAATCACCACATATGACTCAAAATATAAGACCTTTTCCACTTCACTCATGGTCATGTCCAAAAGTACACCAATCTTAGAAGGAACTGACTTAACATACCATATATGAGCAACAGGGGCTGCTAGTTCTATATGTCCCATCCTCTCTCTACGAACTTTTGAAGCAATAACTTCTACTCCACATTTCTCACAAACAATACCTCTGTGCTTCATTCTCTTGTACTTTCCACAATTACATTCATAGTCTTTTACAGGTCCAAAGATTTTGGCACAAAAAAGTCCATCTCTCTCAGGCTTAAATGTCCTATAATTTATGGTCTCAGGTTTTTTTACCTCCCCATATGACCATTCTCTTATCTTTTCTGGAGAGGCCATGGAAATCTTTATACCAACTAGATCCTGACTGGTTATCTGTAAATCTGTCCCACTTTGCATTGTATATAATTCATCTAATGACATAACTTTCACATCTCCTTGAAAAAAGTTTAATTTCAAGGCTAACTCACTAAATTATCTCTTACTTTTATTACTTAAAATAATCTATTCTAATGCTTATTGCCCTGTTTCTTTTTATTTACAATGAGTTCCACATCAAGGGCCAAGGCCATAAGTTCCTTAACTAATACATTAAAAGACTCTGGCATTGCTGAGGTGAGATAATTCTCTCCCCTAACTATATTTTCATACATCTTCACCCTACCATGAACGTCATCTGATTTAACAGTGAGAAACTCCTGGAGTAGATACGCTGCACCATAGGCCTCTAATGCCCATACTTCCATTTCTCCCAATCTCTGGCCACCAAACTGAGCCTTTCCCCCAAGGGGCTGTTGAGTAACCAAGGAATAAGGACCAGTTGAACGGGCATGTATTTTTTCATCAACTAAATGATGTAATTTCAACATATATATATAACCCACTGTCACTGGGCTGTAAAAAGGCTCCCCTGTCCTTCCATCATAAAGGGTGACCTTACCATCTGAGGATAGTCCAGCCTTATCCAAAAGGGCCCAAATCTCATCTTCAGATGCACCATCAAATACTGGGGTCTTTGACTCAATACCCTTTCTTAAGGACTTGACCTCCTCTAAAAATTCTTCATCGCTCATCTCGTCTACTATTTCATCTATTTCTTTTGACTCAAAAACTGCTTTTACTTCTTGTCTTAGCCTGGGTATATCAACTACCTTTTCAGCCATGTCAGCCAATTTTTCACCAAGCTCCTTTAATGCCCACCCAAGATGGGTCTCCATGATCTGCCCAATATTCATCCTAGAAGGCACACCTAATGGATTAAGCACTATGTCCACGGGCCTACCGTCCTTAAAAAAAGGCATATCCTCTTCTGGGAGAATACAAGAGACTACACCTTTGTTTCCATGACGTCCCGCCATCTTGTCTCCAACGCTTATCTTTCTCTTGATTGCAATATATATCTTTACCATCTTGATAACACCAGGTGGTAGATCATCCCCTTCAATAATCTTAGAGCGCTTATTTTCGTACACATTCTGCACAAACTCTAGTTTACGATTATAATCTTTTAAAATCTCTTCTACTTGTTCATTTACCTCTTTACTCGCAAAGGCCCCCTTTAATTTTTTCAGGGGGATGGTCATAAATACCGACTTTTTCAATGGCTTATTGGCTTCAGCCCATACCTTGCCTTTGTCTTGACGAACTATGGTCCTCCCAAGGTTCTTCCCTTTAACTATTTTCCACAATCTATCCCTTACAGAAGATGTAATACCCTGAATATGGAGACGTTCTTTTCTCTCTATTTCCTTTAATTCTTCTTGTTCAATTAACTTACTTCTATCATCCTTGTCAGATGATCTCCTATTGAACACTTTGACATCTATTACAGTACCTTCTATGCCTGGTGGTACCTTTAGAGAAGTGTTTTTAACATCCCTTGCCTTATCACCAAATATTGCCCTAAGAAGTCTCTCCTCTGGGGTAAGTTGTGTTTCTCCCTTTGGAGTTATCTTACCAACTAAGATACTATCTGGTCGAACTTTTGCCCCAATCCTAATAATACCACTCTCATCTAAATCCTTTAACATGTCCTCACTGACATTTGGGATATCCCTAGTTATCTCCTCTGGTCCAAGTTTTGTGTCTCTGGCTACCACCTCAAACTCTTCAACATGAATGGACGTGAATACATCGTCTTTTACACACCTCTCTGATAACAAAATAGCATCTTCAAAATTATAACCTCCCCACGGCATAAAGGCTACAACCAAATTTTTTCCAAGGGCCAGCTCTCCATCCTTGATGCAAGGGCCATCCACCAATATTTGGTCTTTAACCACCCTATCTCCTACCTTAACAACTGGGGTCTGATTATAGCAACTGTTCTGATTGGACTTCTGAAACTTTTCCAATTCATATATCTTTACCCCCAAAGTTTTAGGGCTCAAAGATTCATCGTGATACCTAACAACAATCTTAGTAGAATCAACATATTCAATGATCCCATCTCCTTCTGCCAATATACAATTTCCCGAATCCCTTGCCACCACTGGTTCCATGCCAGTACCAACCAATGGAGGCTCGCTGAGGAGCAATGGCACTGCCTGACGTTGCATGTTTGAGCCCATAAGGGCCCTGTTTGCATCATCGTGCTCCAAAAAAGGAATCAAAGATGAAGATACAGATACTATCTGTCTAGGTGATATATCCATTAAGGTAACCCTATTTTTATCCACTAATACAAACTCTCCCTGTTCCCTTGCTGGAACCTTTTCTGGGATAATATTACCTTGCTCATCTATTAGACTAGTGGCTTGGGCAATAATCTCGCTCTCTTCTTCTAAGGCATCTAGATAAATTACTTCATTAGTGACCCTTCCATCTTTTACCTTAAGATATGGGGTCTCGATAAAGCCAAATGGATTTACCTTTGCATAAGTAGTTAAAGAGACAATCAGACCAATATTCGGACCTTCTGGAGTCTCAATAGGACATATCCTACCATAATGACTTGGATGCACGTCTCTTACTTCAAATCCTGCCCTCTCCCTGGTAAGCCCGCCAGGACCAAGTGCTGATAGCCTCCTTTTATGAGTCACCTCAGACAATGGATTTGTCTGATCCATAAATTGTGATAATTGGGAAGTTCCAAAAAATTCCTTTACCACTGCAATGACTGGTTTTGGATTTATTAGATCATGGGGCATAAGGGTTGATACTTCCTGTTGACTCATCCTCTCTTTTATTGCCCTCTCCATCCTGACCAGACCAATACGGAATTGATTCTCCACAAGTTCTCCAACTGGTCTCACACGTCTATTACCTAAGTGGTCTATATCGTCACCTGGTCCATGAGTATCCTTTAGAAATATTAGTTTTTTTACAGTTAGCAATATATCTTCATTAGTAAGCGTCCTTTGATCTAAAGGTAAATTGAGCCCTATGCGCTTGTTAAGCTTATATCTCCCAACCATAGACAAATCATAATACTCAGGATTAGAAAAAATATTTTCAAAAAACGACTGTGCAACATCAGGGGTAGGGGGAGAACTTGGCCTAAGTCTCCTATATATTTCGATTTGAGCACTCTGTTGATCAATTGTCTTATCAATTTCTAAGGTCTTAATAATACTGTCAGAAATATCTGCGCCCTTTGTGTGAAAGACCTTAATCTGTGTCTCACCTTGTTTTGACAAGATATCAATAAGTTCCCATTTAATCAGGTCCCCTACTTCTGCCAATACTTCTCCTGTCCCTTGATCAACAACCTCTTGTGCAATATATTCTTGTTCTAGAGAATGGGGATCTACCTCTAACCATTTAATCCCCTTCGCCAACATAACTGACCACACTGCCTTATTTAAATCAGTGCCCATTGGGAACAAGAGATTTCCCTCATCGTCATACACATCTGCAAAAAGTCTTTCTCTCCTAAAAAACTCTTTTTTTACTTCTCTAAAAACCTTCTCGCCTTTTATCAAATAATTCTCTGTCTCATAAAAATAATGTAAAATCTCTTCCTTTGTTAATCCCATTGCCTTAAACAAAATAGTTGCAGGCATCTTTCTACGTCTATCAATACGTACATATAAAATATCCTTGTGGTCAAATTCAAAATCCAACCAAGACCCGCGCATTGGTATTATCCTAGCATTGTACAGGACCTTCTTACTGGCATGAGTCTTTCCACCATCATGATCAAACAATATGCCAGGGGACCTCTGGAGTTGATTTACCACCACTCTTTCAGTTCCATTAATAATAAAGGTGGCTCGCTCAGTCATTAAAGGAATTGTGCCAAAATATATATCCTGTTCCTTAATATCACGAATAGTCCTTGTGTCTGTATCTTCATCCACATCATACACAATCAATCTTACTTTAAGCCTAATAGGGGCCTCATACGTCAGACCTTTGATCAAACATTCATGTACATCATACTTTGGTTCACCAATTTCATAACTCACATACTCCAGCCGTGCTGTTTTATAAAAATCCTCTATGGGAAACACTGAGCGAAAGGCCGCTTCCAGTCCAAAGTCCTCTCTCCTACTGGCTGGTGGAAGATCCTCCTGCAAAAAACTTTTATATGACTGCTTTTGAAGTTCCAAAAGATAGGGAGTTGCTAATACCTCTTTAATCTTCCCAAACTTCTTTATGAGTTTTCCCATAATTTCACCTTAAAATTTTGAATTGGATTTTTTGATTTTAAAATTTTTTCTTTTATTAATATCTTTTATGTCTGCAACCTATGGAGAGATAAAACCACATGGTGGGGAATTAAAAGGCAGCAAGGGTTACAGACTACCCCTTGCTGCCTTTAATTTCTAATTAAATTATTTTAGTTCTACTGTAGCACCAGCTTCTTCAAGCTGCTTTTTGGCTTCCTCTGCCTCGTCTTTAGAAACCCCTTCTTTTATAACTGAAGGAACCTCATCTACTTTACCCTTAGCCTCCTTAAGACCAAGTCCAGTGAGTGCCCTAATGGCCTTAATGACTGCAATCTTATTTCCCCCAATCTCCTTTAATACCACGTCAAATTCTGTCTTTTCTTCCTCTGCTGCTCCACCGCCTTCTCCAGCTGCTCCTCCAACTGCTGCTACTGCTGCCACTGGGGTGGCAGATACCCCAAACTTATCCTCTAATTCCTTGATAAAATCAGCTAGTTCCAATACAGTCATATTGGATATAAACTCAATTACCTGTTCCTTTGTAATATCAGCCATGTGAATCCTCCTTAAAAATAATTTTGGCTTTGGCTTTCATTAATCTTGTTTTTTATCTTTGATACCATTTAATACTGTCAAAAAACTCCTTAGCAAATTGGCAAATAAACAAACAAAATTAGTTGGCACTGCATTCATGGTACATAACATTTGACTGAGCAACTCTTCTCTAGAGGCCAATTTTGACAGCTCTTCTATCTTTGCTTCGTCTAGCAACTCACCTTCAAACCCGCCGTATTTTATTACAAATTTCTTATTCCTTTTTTTATATTCACCGAGGACCTTTGCTGCTACCACTGGATCATCATATCCAAATACAAATGCACAATTATCCTTTAACACTTCTGATAATCCCTGGAATTGTGTATCAGCTAGTGCTATACGCGCCAAGGTGTTTTTTACCACCTGATAATCAATCCCTTTTTCTCTGAGCATTGATCGGAGATCTTCTAATTCCTCTACACTGAGTCCCTTAAAATCTGTAACCAAGATTATATTGGCCTTTTCAACCCTATCCTTAATCTTTTTTATTAATTCTGCCTTTTCCGCCCTTGTTTTACTCAACTTCTACCTCCTCCATAATTACTCAAGAGCCAAAGCCGGTCTCGGCAGGAAATTAAGGCTAAGTGCCACCTGCTGTCTTTGACTCTTACGTTCTTTTATTCCAGGTAATTTGATATATTATTTGCGTCTATTTTTATTCCTGGCCCCATGGTCGTGGCCACTGCCAATCCCAAAAAATAAGCCCCTTTCACACTACTCGGTTTAGCCCTATTAATACTCTCTAATAAGACCTGGATATTTTCTTTCAATTTTTCAGGTCCAAAGGAAACCTTACCCACAGGTGCATGAATAACACCTGCCTTATCTACCTTATATTCTACCATGCCTTTTTTCAGCTCTTTTACTGCTGCACCTATATCAAAGGTCACGGTTCCAGTCTTTGCATTAGGCATAAGACCTCTTGGACCAAGGATTCGTCCAACCTTACCCACCTGTGACATCATATCAGGAGTTGCAACTGCCTTATCAAATTCCAACCACCCATCTTGGACCTTCTTTACTAAGTCCTCTGCTCCCACCACATCGGCACCTGCTTCTTGGGCCTCTTGTTGTTTTTCCCCTTTACAAAAGGCTATCACCCGTATCTCCTTACCCAATCCATGGGGAAGGGCCACACCACCTCTCACCATCTGGTCAGAATATTTTGGATTTACACCCAACCTCACTGCTATATCTACAGTCTCATCAAAAGAAGCAAAGGCTATCTCAAGGGCTAGCTTTATGGCCTCATCTAAACCATACTTCCTGTCTTCAACCTTTTTCTTTGCTTCTATATATTTTTTACCTCTTTTTGCCATAACTTAAACTCCACTATTTAACAACTTCTATACCCATAGAACGGGCTGTTCCCATAATGGTCTTTACTGCTGCATCTAAGTCTGAACAATTTAAATCAGGTAGTTTTATCTTGGCTATCTCCTCTACCTGCTGCATATTCACCTTTCCAACTATATCCTTTTTTGGCTCACTAGAGCCTTTATCCAACTTGGCGGCCTTTTTTAACAATACTGAGGCAGGAGGAGTTTTGGTAATAAAAGTAAACGACCTATCCTGATATACAGTAATAACTACAGGGATGATCATCCCCTTTTGATCTGAGGTCTTGGCATTAAACGCCTTACAGAATTCCATTATGTTCACGCCATGTTGTCCTAAAGCAGGTCCTACTGGCGGAGAAGGGTTGGCAGAACCAGCTGGAATTTGAAGTTTTATTTTGGCTATCTCTTTCTTTGCCATGACATACCTTCCTTAATATGGATTTTATTGTGTCTTTGACACCTGAACAAAGTCTAGCTCCACAGGGGTACTACGACCAAAAATCGACACAGAGACTTTGAGAGTCCCTTTATCTTGATTTACCTCTTCCACGTATCCGTCAAAATTTGCAAATGGTCCATCAATTACCAGGACCCTATCTCCTGGCTGAAAATCATACTTTGGTCTTGGCTGTTCCTTCCTCTCCTCAATAAGCCTTAAAAGGGCCTTTGCCTCTGAATCCTTTAAGGGTACTGGCCGCGTCCTATGTCCTATAAAACCAGTAACCCTCGGGATTTGTCTCACCATATGCCAAGATTCATCCGTCAACACCATCTTTACCAACACATATCCTGGATAAAATTTCCTGGTGGTAGTCTTTTTCTGCCCCTTAACCATTTCTATAACTTTTTCTGTTGGAACTACTACGTCTTCTATGACTCCCTGGGCCTTTCCCTTTTTGATCATCTCTCGAATAGTCTTTTCAACCTTATATTCACACCCTGATAAGGTCTGCACAATATACCATTTTGCTTGTGATTTTTTCTCTTCCATATTATTTTCCGCAATATTTAAGAAAGTATGGCCTGGACTATTTTGGAGAGAATTATATCTACCACACCTAAATATATAGACACTATCAAGACCAAGATCAGCACAGATGTACAAGTGGCTATAGTCTGCTTTTGTGTGGGGTATGCCACTTTTTTCATCTCTATCTTGGACTCTTCAAAAAAATCCCTAAATTTCTCAAATACGCTCTTTTCAGTCGTATTTTTTTTCTTTGTTTTTTTTGTACTCATATCAAAAAAATTGGCAGGCCAGGAGGGATTCGAACCCCCAACCCTCGGATTTGGAGTCCGATGCTCTACCAATTAGAGCTACTGGCCTGCACTTAAATTTTATTTGGTTTCTTTATGCAACACGTGCTTACCACATTTCGGACAAAACTTTTTCAACTCCAACTTAGTTGTATTTCTTTTATTCTTAGTAGTTGAATAGTTCTTTGATTTACATTCTGTGCATCTAAGCTGAATTTTCACTCTCATAATCTTATTACTCCATTATCTCAGAGACGACACCAGCGCCTACTGTCCTTCCACCTTCCCTTATCGCAAACCTAAGACCTTTCTCCATGGCTATGGGCGCTATTAACTCTACCTCAAACTGCGCATTATCTCCGGGCA
>JALWFY010000063.1 GCA_027013815.1 Desulfohalobiaceae bacterium
ATTTGAAACCTATGTTTTTCTATATGAGTGCACAGCCTTAAAGCCAAATCGCAAGTTAAAGTATTGTAAAAGAGAGAATAACATTACTTTTAAACATCTCCTTTCCTATGCTACTTTTTTTGAACTCTCCATAGAATTTTTTTGTTAAAAAATACGTTCTATCAAGGTATTAAGGCTAATAACATATCCTCATTTATTTAAAAGAAAATAACAGGCCTATAAAATGAATACATTTTACATGACTGTCAAAAGAATTCAAGCTTGATTTTTTTGGGAGATTAAAAAATTTTAGAATTAAATTAAAATTCCAAAATAGTAAACATTTTCAATTAAAAAATATTGAAGAGAATAATTTATTTACCATATGCGTACATGGTGTGTCTTTAGTTGACTTTTCCATAAAACAAGTTACTATTAAATAGGAATTTTTATCATCTATATATTTTTCCTAAAATAGTTATTTAATATTTAAATTGAGGATTAGTTTTATGAAAGTATTATTAGTATATCCTAAATATCCAGAGACATTTTGGAGTTTTAAATATGCCTTAAAATTTATCTCAAAAAAGGCGGCTTTTCCACCTTTGGGACTCCTTACTATTGCGTCTATGCTCCCAACATCATGGGACCTTAAATTAATAGATATGAATGTGGGCAGTTTAACGGATAGGGATTTGAAATGGGCAGATCTGGTTATGATTAGTGGAATGCTAGTACAGATGGAGAGTGCAAGGAATGTAATAGAGAGGTGCAAGAGGCTAAATATAAAAGTGGTTGCGGGTGGGCCAGCCTTTACTGCTGAACCTGAAAAGTTTAAAGATGTAGATTACCTAGTATTAGATGAGGGTGAGATCACTATTCCAATGTTTTTACAAGACCTTGAGCAAGGTAAGGAAAAGGGAATATATAGATCAGAGGAAAAGCCAGATATTACCAAGACCCCTATTCCAAAGTGGTCTTTAATAGATATAAACAACTATTCTACAATGTGTCTTCAATATTCTAGGGGATGTCCTTTTAATTGTGAATTTTGTGATATAGTTGCATTATTTGGAAGAAAGACTAGGACCAAAACGCCTGAACAAATCATTCAAGAATTAGATGCTCTATATGAAATTGGATGGAGGGCAGGGGTATTTATTGTAGATGACAATTTTATTGGGAACAAGAAGAATGTGAAATTAATGCTGCCTGAAGTGATAAAATGGCAAAAGGAACATAATTATCCATTTACATTCCTAACAGAGGCCAGTGTTAATTTAGCAAATGATGAAGAACTAATGGACCTTATGAGTGCTGCTAATTTTAATAAGGTTTTCCTTGGTCTGGAAACACCCTCTATGGATAGTTTAAAAGAATGTGGAAAAATACAAAATACATCTAAAGATTTAGCACAGGTTGTCGCTACAATTCAACAACATGGAATGCAAGTTATGTCAGGATTTATTGTTGGATTTGATAATGACGATGAAAATATATTTGAACGACAAATTGGATTTATACAACAAACCGGAGTAGTTACTGCAATGGTAGGAATGCTTGTTGCTTTGCCACAGACTAGATTGTATTATAGACTTAAATCTGAAGGACGGTTATTTAGAGAAGCTAAAGGGGATAATTCTTCTGCTGATATAAATTTTTTGCCTAAAATGGGTGTAGATACCCTGATAAAGGGGTATAATAATATTTTAAAAACCATTTATAAGCCAAAAAATTATTACAATAGGATAGAGGTTTTTTTAAAGAATTATACTCCCACCGCGAGGTCAAGACTAAAAAAAGAGGATATAATTGCTTTTTTTAAGAGTATTTATAGGATAGGTATTTTTTCAAGATCCAGTATATATTATTGGAAGTTACTTGTTAAGACCATGTTTACCAAATGTAAGGCCCTTCCCGATGCAGTTGAACTTGCTATTATGGGTGAGCATTTTAGAAAGGTAGCAAAAAAATGTGAAAAGTCCTTATACAGTTTTTTAGATGAGTTTAAAAGAAATAGGGGCTCACTTACTTTTTAATGGGATGGAGTAAATTTGGTTTTTATGAGCTGATAAAAAATCTAATATAAAAATTGAGCAAGGAGGGAATTATGAGTATTAGGTCCAGGGTATTTATTATGTTGATTAGTATGTTTTCTATTTTAGTAATACTGGCAATAACTACCTTGGTAGTGGTTCATAAGCAAAAAAGTGACGGTCTTGTAATAAATTTGGCAGGTAGGCAGAGGATGCTTACTCAGAAGATGAGTAAAGAGGCCCTACACCTTTTATATCTCAGGAATAAAGGGAGCTCTACGGCAAAGGATGTGGAAAAGTCTTTGATAAATACCATGAATTTATTTGATGTTACTTTAAATGCCTTGATATCTTCAGGATATGCCCCTCTTACCTTTGATTTAAATGGGCCCAAAAAGATGCTGCCACCTGCTTCAGGGGATGCTCTGGCCCAGCTTAAGAGGGTACGTTCCTTATGGGTTCCTTTTAAATCCCATATTGAAAAGATTATAAAAAATGGGAATGAGGCTTCTATTGAATATGTGTTAGATAATAACATATCTTTGTTAAAGGAGATGAATAAGGCAGTATTTTTATTACAAAAACAGGCAGATAGAAAGGTATATCTTTTGAAAATTATTAGTATTGCAGGGGTAATTTTGGGGATTATTATTATTTTGTTGGTATGGGGATGGATAAGAAAATCTCTAATAGATCCAATTGTATCCCTTGCATTGTTTGCCCAGGATGTTGGGAGGGAATACTCAGAGGGGGATAATTTTTTAGACTCTTCTTATCAAGAAAGTAATGAGATAAAATTGTTAGATTCTGCAATGCACAGTATGGTGGACAAATTAAGAAAAGAAATAAACAAGGCCCAGGAGGCATTAAAACATAGTGAACTTATGGCAAAAGAGGCAGAAGATGCGAGGATAGAGGCAGAGAAGGCAATGAAAAAGGCTCAGGAAAATGAGATGATGCTCAGGCAAGCTGCAGAAAAGATAAATGAGATGTCAGATAGGATAGTGTCTTCCTCTGAGGACCTCTCCAAAGAAGCAGATCAAGTTACAGAAGGTGCGAACATTCAAAAACAACGTGTTGTTGAAACTGCTACTGCAATGGAAGAGATGAACGCTACTGTGTTGGAAGTTGCTAAAAATGCAGCAGCAGCTGCAGAAAGCGCAGATGATGCCAAGAAACGTGCAGAAAAAGGGGCAGAGGTAGTTGATGACGCAGTAAATGCAATAAATGAAATAAATGATCTTACTGAAAGATTAAAGGACAATATGGAGATTTTAAAGGATAAGGCAGATGGAATTTCACAGGTAATGACAGTGATCTCAGATATCGCAGACCAGACCAATCTTTTGGCCCTTAATGCAGCAATAGAGGCAGCAAGGGCAGGTGATGCTGGACGAGGATTTGCAGTAGTGGCAGATGAGGTAAGAAAACTTGCAGAAAAGACAATGAATGCAACAAGAGAGGTTGGAGAGGCAATAAATGAAATACAAGAAGAGGTGAAGAGGGATGTCCAAGAGATGGAAAATGTGGCTACATCTGTGTTAAGGGGAACAGAACTCTCAAAGGAGTCTAAGATAGCCTTACAGGAGATCGTAAATTTGGTGGTTTCTATTTCAGATCAAATTAGGGCAATTGCCACTGCGTCAGAAGAACAATCAGCTGCAAGTGATGAGATTACTAGGGCAATAAATGAAATAAATGAGATATCAGATGCCACGGCAAACAATATAGAGGATATGAGAAATGCTATACAGGAGTTTGTTGTTATGTCTGGAGAACTAAAGGAATTGGTTGAACAACTTGTATCTGAATAAAATATTAGTTAGGTATTGGGTGCTGGGTTTTGGGCTAATCACCAGCCTAAATAAGTTTCAGAACTTAAAACCTATAATCTGGAAGTTAAAACTTTATTTATCTAAAACCCAAAACAACATGCAGTTTTCGGAATTTTAGTAAATTTAATGGCCAGCAACTTAAATAGAGTTGACTATTGGGTAAAAATTGGATAACAGAAAGGCTCTTTAGGAACGGTAGGTCATCTAAGCATAGTGGAGAGAAAATTTTTCAAGGAGATAGCTAAAATGGATGAGATCATCAGAAAAATAGAACAGGATCATATGAGATATGATATCCCTGATTTTAGAGCTGGAGACACAATTAGTGTTCATATAAGATTGATAGAGGGAGAAAAAGAGAGGATACAGGTTTTTAAAGGTACCGTATTAAGGGTAAGGGGGAGTGGCACCAATAGGACATTTACAGTAAGAAAGGTCTCTGGGGGAATTGGTGTTGAAAGGACCTTTCCAATCCATTCTCCGTCAATAGAAAAGATTGAAGTGCTAGATAGAGGAAAGGTACGTCAATCAAGGATTTACTATTTAAGGAAATTAAAAGGTAAGGCAGCTAGGATAAAATCAAGGGATATTTATTAAGCCTTTGTGAATGAAAATAACCTTCCAATAATTGCAGGAATAGACGAGGTCGGTCGGGGATGTCTCGCCGGCCCCGTTGTTGCTTCAGCAGTAGTTTTACCCAATAAATTTGATCTCCCTCATTTAAGGGACTCTAAAAAATTAACCCCAAAGCAAAGAGAATTTCTTGAAATCAGGATAAAAGAAACAGCCATTGCGTGGGCAATTGGACTGGCAACTCATAGAGAGATCGATTCAATAAATATTTTACAGGCCTCTCTCCTTGCTATGAAAAGGGCTTTTTGTAGGTTGTCTATAA
>JALWFY010000064.1 GCA_027013815.1 Desulfohalobiaceae bacterium
ATTTTATAATGGTATGTTGGTTCTTTGTTTGATTTATATTTCTTGATCTTACTCTTAAACAACTCAGCTATTTCTTTATCACTCTTAAGCTTCTCATCATTTTGCCACTCATTAAAAATAATATCCAAATTATCCGAATAATTTTTCAATCTTTCTATAAACTCTTGTCTTTTAAACTCTCTTTTTTCTTCCTCTGTCAAATTATCTGCAACATATTGCTCATATTGTGAAATCAATATATTAGGCTCTTCAAAATCCTCTAATTCAAACAACCCATACCCTAAAGCCGTCTTTGCACCAACACCCTCTTGAGTTATTGCTTTTTTTAATGCCTCTAAGGCTAAATCGGTAATATTTTCTTTTGCAACAAGTCTAAATACAAATTCTGTGCCTCTTTTTACTGTCAAAAACTTAATTGGCACGGGAGATAAATAATCGGCAGGTGGAGTTTTGTTGGTATCATCCATATAATAATCTCCATAATGAGGATTCATAATATCAACTTTTAAGTCGGGAACATTCAAAGGATAAGCATCTAAAAAAATAACACCGCCTTTAAAGGATTTACTTTCGCCCTCCAAAATTTTATCGCCTCCAAATATGTCAGATACACCGTAATTCCCTAAATTTTCAATTTTTTCTTTATTTTTAAATTCATCCTTTAGCGTTCCATCATCATTAAAAATAACAGAAAGTATATAAGCAAACCTAACAATTCCCTTTATGCTGCTTGACGGTATATAAGGAATACCCATATTCCTGTCCGATACAATACCTGTTTCGCTTGGATGCGTTTGGCCTAAACCTGTAATCAACTCTGTTTTTAGCTTAGCACGACAAACAACATATTTGTAACCTTTTATGCTTTCATAATGCTTGCAAAATGCAATCTGCAAAAGATGTTTATTTTTTAGGTAATGTTCAACATTGCCTTTGGTTTTACTATCATAAACTTTCTTGTAATGCTCTGCCGCACCATTTTTATTTCCTTTAGCATCACTATATTCAAATGAATCATGATTCAGAGGAATATATTTATTAAACCACAAAGAAAAATTTCCATTTTTAAAAAAGTTGCCTTCATCATCTATAATAGCAAGTACTTTTTTGTTCCATGGATAAAATACACTACTTTCACCCATCTTTTTCTCCTAAAAAGGAATTTGCATATCTTTTTACCCATTCGAGAAGTTTAAGGGTTTCTTCCTGTGCAGATAAATATTCCTGTTGGCTCATTTTATTAATATTTTCTATAAATTCTTTTAGATTACTGCCTTTAGCATAACTAACCTTATCCACCAACCACTCTCTAATAATTTTTAACATTTCTATATTTTTATCATTTTTCTTTTGTTTTAAATCTTTATCCGTACCTTTAGCCAAAAGAAATGCCAAGACCTGCCCAAAACCATTCTGTAAAATCATAGAAGGGGTTCCGGCAGAAAATGTTTTAAACTCCTTTCTCAATCCATTATTTAACTTTAACACCTTTTCTAAAGCATATTCAGCTCTTTCTTGTGCTATTGTCC
>JALWFY010000065.1 GCA_027013815.1 Desulfohalobiaceae bacterium
CCCGTCTTCCCTGATCAGAAGGTGGTAGGTCTCCACAGCTAGCACTCTCTGCTGTACTGTCTAGGAAAATATATTGATTTTTTAGTCTCACTGCAGTGATTTCATGGTCAAATGCCCCTGGCATGGGTAACCTCTTATCTAGGTTGGCGATTTCAGCAGTTGGGATCAACACTGGGTATGCCTTAATACCAATTGCCTTTAGCATGGCTATGAGTAGGGTAGAATGGTCTTTGCAATCTGAATATCTGGGACGCTGGGTGGGGCTTATACCCACTAATCCCAAATTCCACTCCAACATATCGAATGTTTTGGGCAACATAATTATATATTGCCCTTATCTTTTCCCATTTTGAGTCTATCCCTTTGGTAATTTTTATAGCTGTTTTTCTGATCAGCTCGTCTGGCTCCAGGGCCTTTTTGGCCAATTTCATATACCAGTTAGCAACATCATCCCAAGTCCTTACAGTAGAGACTGCAATAGATGGTGCCAATTCTCCCATAGGTGGTCCATATGGTTCCTCATCAATGGGAGGTAAATCTCTGGCCATGAACTTTATGATTATTTTATCTCTTTTTTGTATTTTTTTAGGATTTATATTTATGTGATTTAAGATTATTTTGGGTATCTTGTTTTTAGGTATATATAAAGTATAGCTTGCTTTTTTTACTGGATATTTACCCCCAAGGGAGTCCTTGGACCAGAAATTTCCTGGCATATATGGCTTTATTGTCTTTAATTCATAACTATACTCTATTATTGCACCAGGTCTTAGACCAGGCATTGAAATAGTCTGATATTTTAGATCAGAATAAATAGGTGCCTGCATTACAAAGGGAGGGGAGACTATATTATATGCATTTGGTACAGGTTTAAGTGTCTTGCCACTTGGTAAGATGGTTATTGCCTTTAACACCTTTAACCTTTGATATTTTGAAGAAAATGGGATAACTACTTCCCCAAGTTCTTGTATGCCTTTTTGGTTCAATAACTTTATTTTTTCGTGTTCATACCATATCTCTTTCCCCTGTTTATCAAACTTATCCACTACCTTATCCATTAAGACCACTGCCCCATATGAATGGGTGTCTGTAGCATGAGAATAGGGTATGGATACAAGAAAAAATAGAGCTAACAGTAACAGAACATATGTTTTTAAATTTTGCATAGCCTTAGACCTCCTTTATTGATTTACAAAAATTATAGTCAAATAAATTCCAAAGTCCAGAAATATGAGGTGAAGCTTGTCTGTATTTTCTTGTATTTTTTTGGTTATGCCCATATAATCCGCATCTATGAAACACGAGAAAAGGGTTTTGGTAATTGGATTAGATGGGATGGGCCTTTTCCAGGCAAGGTTTATGAGCACAGAATTTTCCATGCCCAATCTCAGAAAACTCATCCAGATGCAGGGATCTAGGTCCATTAAATCTGAGCTACCAGAGCTCTCACCTGTAAATTGGACATCGTTTTTCACTGGAAAAGGACCTGAAGGACATGGAGTATTTGGCTTTGTAAATCTTGACC
>JALWFY010000066.1 GCA_027013815.1 Desulfohalobiaceae bacterium
GAAATGGGCAGGGCACAGGTCCTACAATCACAGGCATGTAAACTTGAACCTGATTGCAGGATGAACCCAGTACTCTTAAAACCTTCATCAGATACAGGATCTCAGGTAATAGTCTTGGGAAGACCTGTGGGGAATATGAAAGTGGGAGATTATATTGAGTTCAAAAAGAAACTCCTCCAAACCATTAGAGATACCTATGACTCCCTTGCCAGGGAATTTGATGTAATGGTCATTGAAGGGGCAGGAAGTCCTGCAGAAATCAATCTAAAATCCCATGATATCACCAACATGGAGATGGCAAGGTATGCTAGGGCCAATACCTTTATAGTTGGAGATATAGATAGGGGCGGGGTGTTTGCCTCATTTATAGGTACCATTCAGGTCATGGACCAATGGGAAAGGGACCTTATAAAAGGAGTAATCATAAATAAATTCAGAGGAGACAAGTCCCTGCTTGATCCTGCAATAAAATATACCCAGGATATAACAGGAAAACCATGTATTGGGATAATACCCTTTATAAAGGACCTATCTCTTCCAGAAGAAGACTCTGTTTCTTTTAAGTCCAATTGGGACAAGATTAAACAAAAAGAGAATGCACCAATAAAAATTGCATGTATTGATCTACCACATATATCCAATTTCACAGACCTTGATCCATTTTTAATTGAACCAGACGTGAATATAGAAATAATTAAAAGACCTGAAGAATTAAAAAATAATATTTTTGATGCTATAATCATTCCTGGAAGCAAAAATGTAATTAAGGACAATGAATATTTAATAAAAACCAAAATAGCTGATGTATTAAAAGAGATTGCACATAAAAAAATTTCTCAAATAATTGGGATATGTGGTGGGTTTCAAATCATTGGCAAAGGTATACACGACCCACATAATATTGAATCACAACAAAAAAACACCAATGGGCTAGGGCTTATTCCTACTACCTCTGAACTAAAGAAACAAAAGACCCTCATCCAGTGCACTGGAATTCATATTCCATCAGGTCTAAGATTAAAGGGATATGAGATACATCACGGCAAGACTATTTGCGAGGACACAGATGATATTATATGTATTGTAAAAAACCACACAGGAGAACCTATAGGATATGGTACTAAAGATCTAAGAGTATGGGGTAGTTATTTACATGGGATCTTTGATCAAGACGAGTTCAGGAGATGGTTTATTGATCATTTAAGAGAAAAAAAAGGGCTAAGACCAATTAAAAACATAGTTGCCTCATATGATGTTGAAAATGGACTAGATAGGCTGGCTGATATTATGAGGGAAAATATAAATATGGATGAGATTTACAGATTAATAGATAACAAGCTAAAGTTCTGAAAACTGTAGCTCAATTAAAAGGTGGTAAAAGGCGAAGTTAGTGATTAGCGAATAGTGAGCTGAATTCTGAAGGCTAAAGGCAAAAGGTATATGGGACGAGAGGAAAATTCTTCCCTTTAGCCTTTAGCCCTTTGCCCTTAGCCTAATGTAAAAAATGACTTATAGGGATTTAAGGATGAAGGATTTTGTTATAGGCACTACCTCATTTGTGTTCCCTGCCTCAGTTGGGGATAATTGCAAAAAATTACAAGACATAGTGGATGAAGTATCTATTGTGATGTTTGAGACTAATTCATGTCTAAAATACAATGAAAAAGATCTCCCCCCCTGGCTAATAGATCTAGACCTATCTTACAATATCCACCTTCCCTTAGACCTGCCCTGGGAGAAGGGAACAAAAAAAGTATTCGAGGTAATTAAACAACTAGTTGACATGACTCAATTTTTATCTCCAAGATCCTATGTCCTACATCCCCCTTACAATGCTAAATTATTTTCTTCTCTAATTGAGTTAATTGACAATAATAATATGGTCCTGGACAAATTTTTTATTGAAAATACAGAGGAAAATAATCTAATCAACATATGGGAAACAATAAAATCAACGCCCATTAATGTATGTTTAGATATAGGGCACTTGATTGAATACAACCAATATATGCTCCTTGACATAGATGGGCTATTTAAAAAGGTGGGGATGCTCCATTTATACACACCTCACCAAAGAAGACATAGGTCCCTTAAAGAATTAAGGGAAGAAGATATCCCTTTACTAAAAAACATATTAGAACAAACCAAACCTGGGGCCACCATCATCTTGGAAGTATTCAACTATAATGACCTTATATCTTCCCTTGACTTTTTAGGCTCATTGTGTTGGGAATTTTAATGATATGCTCAACTAGATTGATTGTCCTAGGGGAAAAGGCTAAAGGTAAAGAGAGTGCCCAGAAAAGAACCTTTGACCAAAAATCAAAGATTAGAAACTAATCGGAGGTCAGGGAAACCCTTCCCAAAACAACCATGTCATATTTTAGAAAATTAGACCAAAAACTAGCTCAATTGCTAGAGCTGTGTAACAAGCAACAGAGATGGCTCATTATGTTTGTAGGGGACCCAGACGCCATGGCCTCTGCCATGGCCTTAAAAAAAATATTAGTGAGAAAAGTAGAAAATGTAGGTCTTGCAATGATAAACGAGGTAACACGCCCTGACAACATTGCAATGATAAAATATTTGAAAATACCTGTTAATAAGCTCACTCCTCTTCTAGCTGCCCAATACGACAAGTTTGCACTAGTAGATTCTCAACCCCACCATAACCCTGAATTTCAAAAATATGAGTTCAGTATTGTAATAGACCATCATCCAGAATCTGAAAAATATCCAGTTAACGCAGATTTTGTTGAAATACGTTCAGACTATGGAGCAAACAGTACTATTTTAACAGAATTTTTATATAACCTAAAGCTCAAGCCAGGTAGATTGCTCTCCACTGCCCTACTCTATGGGATCAAAACAGATACCCATAGTTTTGAGAACAATTTCCATGACGCTGACATGAGGGCATTTAGATATTTAAGCAAATTTGCCCACCACAACCTGCTCAGAAAGATAGTAAGGAGTGAATACAAGCTTGAATGGCTAAAATACTTTTCACAGGCCCTGAAAAAATTCAGGGTCATTGGGGATGGACTCACTGTGTTTATGGGAGAGGTAGATGCCACAGACATACTTGTAATCCTAGCAGATTTTTTTATGAAGATACACGACATCTCCTGGGACATAGTAATTGGTATAAATGAGGACAAATTAATAGCAATTTTTAGAGGAGATGGGATAAAACACCATATGGGTAAACTAGCCCAGAGACTTTTTGGGGATGTTGGAAGTGCAGGAGGCCACAAGGCAATGGCCAGGGCTGAAGTGAAATTAGAAAATCTAAATGAACATCCACAGCAATTTTTGTGGTCTAAGATGGAAGAATGCAGCATAATTCAAAGATTAAAGAAAAAAAATCAAAAAAAAGACAATGGTGAAGAATAAATTTAATTTTAATAAATCTCCCCTTTTCTTAATAGATGGTTCATCTTTTATTTACAGGGCATTTTACGCATTTCAGGATCTAAAGACCAGGGATGGATTCCCTACAAGTGCCTTATACATAGTACTCAGGCTTATTTTAAAGATACGTAAAGACCTAAACCCAGATTTAGGTTGTTTTATTATAGATGGCAAGGGTCCAACCTTTAGACACGAGATTGAAACCACATACAAGGCAAATAGACTCAAGATGCCTGAGCCACTTAGTATACAAATTCCCGTAATACTAGAAGGCATGAATTTACTTGGTATAAAGACCATTGTTGCAGAACATGCTGAAGCAGATGATTACATAGCATCCATTGTGGAAAGATTTAAATTAGATCTACCAGTTATAATTGTGGGTTCAGATAAGGACCTTTTACAATTATTGGATAAAAATGTACTTATCTGGGACCCATCTGGGAAAAATGAAAAAATAATAACCCTAGAAGAATTCAAAACACAAAAAGGTATAGACCCTTCCTCCTGGCCCCTATATCAGGCACTAGTTGGAGACAGTTCAGACAATATAAAAGGCATACCAGGAATTGGTCCAAAGACTGCTTTAAAGTTGCTAAAAAAATATCCCACTATAGAAGAACTCAAAAAAAATATAGACAAATTGCCAGTTGGTGATCAAAAAAAATTAAGGGGAAATTTTGATAAATTAGAGAAATACCTCTATCTCACATCCCTGAAAAAGGACGTCCCCATTGAGAAAGAAATAAACTGGTATAAAGTCCATCCAATGGACAGTGAATCATTTAGGCCTTTTTTGCTAAGATATGAATTCCACAGTCTGATCAAAGAACTCGCCCTTGACACAAAAAAATGTCAAGATCCAGAGACTGGCTCAAGGGAAAATTCCCCTTTACCCAAAAAGAACTTTTCCCTATCGAATCTAGATCCTGAAGAAATAGGCATAATACCCAAGGACATAGGTTTTTTGATAGGGGACAAGACTACCCACGACCTTGTAATAGACAAAAATAAGGTGATTAAAAAGATCTTAGAGACAAAAAACACCTTTGTACCCTCTTTAAAGGAATTTTTATACGCTATTAGGCCAAATGAGTGCCCATTTGACAATATATTTGACTTGTCCTTAGGGGCATATTTAATAGACCCAGAATTAAGGGACTATTCCCTTAAAAATCTAGTCCAGAGATATTCACATGTAATCAGTTCTAGGGAAGGAGAAATAAGTGAGCTCATAGAAATAGGATCCTATGTATTTGATCTGTTAAAACAAAATTCCCTTATGTCCCTATACACAAACATAGAAAGGCCCCTTGTACCAGTATTAATTTCCATGGAAAAAAATGGGATTAAGATAGACATAGCTAGGTTCAAGGCCTTTTTAAAAGAAGTAGAAAAAGAGCTAAATCACCTAAGTGAAAAAATTTATTATTATGCAGGGCAGGTGTTTAACATCCGCTCAAATAAGCAACTATCAGAGATATTGTTTAAAAAAATGGGATTAAAGTCAGGGAAAAAGACCCCAAAAGGGGAACCTTCTACTGCAAGTGACGTCCTAGAATCCATAAAAAAACAGCATCCAATAGTACAAGATATATTGACCTATAGGAAATTAGAAAAATTGCGTTCCACATATTTATCCCCTTTTCCAAAATTTACTGATAAAAACAACAGGATACACACTCACTTTAATCAACTTGCCACTGCCACAGGGAGGTTGTCATCATCTAATCCCAATCTCCAAAACATCCCTATCAAAGGAGAATTTGGACCTAAAATGAGGTCATGTTTTGTAGCAGAAAAAGGACACCTCTTGATTTCCGCAGATTATTCGCAAATAGAACTCAGGGTCCTTGCACATTTTTCAGAGGACCCATACCTTGTAAATGCATTTTTAAACAACATGGACATACACCTATCCACTGCATCTGCTCTATTTTCCAAGGATCCCAAGGATATTACATCTGATGAGAGGCGTAAGGCCAAGACAATAAACTTTGGGCTCATATATGGGATGGGTCCTCAGAAACTCTCTAGGGAACTTGGAATCTCTATCACAGAGGCAAAAAAATTTATAGAAATATATTTTAGTAAATTTTCCAAGGTAAAAGAGTTCTTTGAAAAAGTTGAGCTAGAGGCAAAAAAAAATGGATATGTGTCCACATTGAGCGGGAGGAGGAGATTCCTTCCAAATATAAATTCCCAAAATAACAACCTGGCATCCCAGGCCAGGAGAATGGCAATAAATACTAAGATTCAGGGAAGTGCAGCAGATATTATTAAGTTATCTATGCTGGAAGTATACAATAATTCTCAATTAAAAAAATTAGACGTAAAACTCATTTTGCAAATCCACGATGAACTCCTGTTTGAATGTGGTATTGAAAATGGACAAGAGGCAGGTGAAATAATAAATCAAAAAATGAGCTCTGTGGTCAAATTAAATGTCCCCCTTAAGGTTGATTGGGGGATTGGAGAGAATTGGGCACAGGCACATTAGCAAATATTCGAGGGAGAACATGCAATACAAATATCGTTTGCTTACACCAGGGCCAACACCAATCCCTGAAAAGGTGAAACTGGCCATGGCCAAAGACATTATTCATCACAGAAAAGAAAAGTTCATGTCAATAATGGGGAGGGTACAGGAAAAACTAAGACTTTTATTTGGGACCAAAAACGAGGTCCTGCTTTTATCTTGTTCAGGTACCGGGGCAATGCAGGCAGCAGTATTCAATCTATTTAACAGGGACGAAAAGGTCCTAATAGTAGAAGGGGGGAAATTTGGAAAAAGGTGGACAGAAATAGCAAAGGTGAGGTCCTTGGTACCCATCACCCTGGAAGTGGAATGGGGATCTCCTGTGGATCCTTCTTTAATAGAGGAAACCCTTAAAAAAGACATTAACATAAAAGGAGTACTTGTCCAGGCATCTGAGACATCTACTGGAGTCTTACATCCAATTGAAAAAATAGGAAAAATTACCAAAAGACTTGACCGACTACTGGTAGTTGATGGGATATCCGCTGTTGGCATATCCCCTTGCCCAATGGATAAATGGCATATTGATTGTTTGATTACTGGCTCGCAAAAAGGACTAATGTTGCCACCAGGACTCGCATTAATCAGTCTAAGTGACAGGGCATGGGACAAGGCCAAGGGAGTAAAAAGAGAAGACTATTATTTTTATCTAATAGGTGAGAGGGAAAAGATAAAAAAGGGTCAGACATTATACACCTCCCCAGTAAGCCTGATCGTAGGATTAGACGCATGTATGGATATATTCTTTTCTAGTACCTTAGAGGAAATCTATAAAAAATACTGGGCACTCACCCAGATGACCAGAGAAGGGATATCTTTAATGGGCCTTGAGTGTCTTGCAAAAACAAGTTATACATGGGGACTTACCAGTGTAGTTTTGTCTAAAGGGGTTGACGGTGTTTTATTGACAAAAGAACTTGCTAAAGAGTTCAATCTCTATATAGCAGGGGGGCAGGATCACCTAAAGGGAAAAATCATAAGGATAGGCCACATGGGAGATGTAGATGCTGGGGATATATTATTTGCCTTAAATGCAATATATAGAGTGCTAAAGAAAGAATATAATATCACGTGTAAGGACAAAAATTTTCTAGGCAAGGCCTATGATGTTTACGAAGAATCACTTATTAAAGGCTATTTTGATAGTACTGAGTAGGATTAACGGATAAAATAAGAAATACAAAATCCCGATAAACCGTATAGATTATTTAGGAGTTAGTTTTTATGGATACAGAAAAGGCTAAAAAAGAGGTTGAACAGCAATATAGAGAAAAGGGTCCATTACCAAAAGTAGATTTTACCACATTTATAATCTCCCTTAGTTCATCGGTACTTGTAAACCTTGGGGAAGTACCTGACCCAATTAGTGGTGAAAAAAATATAGACCTTGACCTTGCAAGACACACCATTGACGTTCTTGGGATGTTAGAGGAAAAGACAAAAGGGAACCTTACCAACGAAGAACAGGATATCTTAAAAAATATATTATTTGAACTTAGGATGAAATTCGTGCAAAAATCTCATTAATTAATTTTTGAACTAAAATAGCAAGTTTCGTTCAATTTGTTGCTTTTCATAAAATGTATTTAAGCATCACTCATTAGATGAACCTGTAGAATTAGTTTTAGGAGGCTAGAAACCTTATGGGAATCAAAGTAGGAATAGTTGGCATAACTGGTTATACTGGGATGGAACTTGTGAGGCTTATATCTAATCATCCTGAGTTTGAGCTCTCCTTTGCCACTTCCAGGACTTATGCAAAGAAAAGAATAAAGGATATATTCCCCCACCTCCTAGGTAGTAAGGAGGGAGAGGTAGAGATAATCTTACCTGAACAAGGGTTTAAACAAGGGGTCAAATTAGTATTCCTTGCAGTTCCACACAAAAGTGCCATGGAGCTTGCCCCTAAATTCTTGGCCCAGGGGACAAAGGTGGTTGACTTAAGTGCAGACTTTCGTCTATCCAACCCACAGATATATGAGAAATGGTACAACACCCCACATATTGAGAAAGAATTGCTCAAGGATTCTGTGTATGGTCTTATTGAATTGTATAAAGATGATATAAAACATGCCAAATTAGTTGCAAATCCAGGTTGTTATCCAACATCTATAATCCTAGGTCTATTCCCAGGACTAAAAAAACATTATATAAAGAAAGCACCTATTATAATAGACAGCAAGTCAGGGACAAGTGGTGCAGGTAGGAGTGCAAAGATAGGAACCATTTTTAGTGAAGTCTATGACAATTTCAGACCATATGGAATAGGTGGACAACACAGACACACCCCAGAGATTGAAGAACAACTGAGCAAGATAGCCAACATGGAAATAAAAATCTCATTTAATCCACACTTACTCCCTATTCAAAGGGGAATTGTATCCACCATGTACGGTTACCTAAATCAAGGAGTAAAATTTGATACACTGTACAATGAATACCTAGAGTTTGGCAAAAAAAACAAATGGATAAGAATATATCCCCCAGGCAAATTAGTAGAGGCAAAAAATGTAAGGGGGAGCATGTTTTGTGATATATCCCTTTGTTTTGACAATAGGACAAATACAGTAATTATTATTTCTTGTATAGACAATGTGTGTAGGGGGGCATCAGGTCAGGCCATTGCCAATGCCAATCTGATGCTAGGGCTTGATATGGACACAGGACTGAAAAACTTGGCAATGATACCATAAGACATATGGAAAACAATCTATCCCATCACATATTTGTTGCCAGACAGCCAATATTTGACAGAAAACTCCAAGTGTATGGGTATGAGATCCTGTTTAGGGATTCAGACATTAAATCAGCTAATATAAGAGATGGTGATGTAGCCACATCAAAGGTTATACTAGATGGGTTTAGTATTGCACAACAAGGTATAAAAAAAAACGCTAAGTTATTTGTGAATTTTCCATATAATTTTTTAATCTCAGGTATGGCAACTGTCCTTCCAAAGGAATGTGCTGTTATAGAGATCCTAGAAGATGTAATTATAGATAGAAAAGTATTAAAGAGTTGTATTGAACTCAAAAAAAAAGGATATTTAATTGCCCTTGACGACTATATAGGTCATGTGACCAATGAAAAGCTATTTAAGATAATAGATATTGTAAAAATAGATGTCCTTAACATGGACTATGACTTAATTAAAGACCTAATAAAAAAGGTCAAGATGCTAAACCCAAAAATAAAGGTCTTAATTGAAAAGGTTGAAGATGAAAATATATTTAAAATTACAAGATCTTATGGAGGAGACTATTTTCAAGGATTTTTTTTCCAACAGCCTGAAATAATTAAGGGTAAATCCATTGCGCCAACTACTGTTACACGATTAAAACTCCTAAATTTCTTTTCAAGGAAAAGGGAATACGACATAGAAGATTTAGAAAATATTATTAAGACAGATATATCTTTGAGCTATAAATTACTCCAGTACATAAATTCCCCTGCAATAGGACTTCCAAATAAAATAAAATACATAAGACAGGCAATTAATCTGCTTGGATATAAAAATGTGGTAAAGTGGTGCAGGATATTTCTATTAACTTTGATAAATCCATCTGATAGAGGAATTGAACTCATTAGGATGTCTAGTATAAGAGGATATTTTTTAATGTGCTTAAGAAAATTTATCCAGGTCCCTGCTACTGGAGACGAGCTCTTCTTGCTTGGTCTATTTTCCCTATTAGACGCACTCTTAGAGCAACCCATGAAAGAAATAGTAAAACTAATACCTTTAGAAGACCTGATTAAAAAGACCCTACTTGGTGAAATTACGGTTCTTGCTCCTTATATAGATATCATAAAACTTCAGGAACAAGGGAAATGGAGGAAATTACCCTCTATCTTAAAAAAGACTGACCTATCAATGGATATTATAACTTCTTGTTATTCTCATGCATTAAATGAAACAAATGACTTATTTCAAATAGAATAGGACAAGTGGCGCCCAAATTAAGGATAGATAGACAAAAAAATCTTTACCTGAGCTGGCCCCCAAAAACTGACTAACAAAAATTAAGGTAGATATGTATTCAAGCAATAAAAATAGCAAGACAAGGCTATATAAAAAGCGGTTACCCAGAATACACAGACTGCTTGTATCATGTTTTAGCATTGTTTAGCGATGTAATTTTATAACTAATGATAAAAAAATTATTCTAAAGTGAAAAATTTTGGCAATATTGGCAGTTTTTGGTATCCACCTCACTCCAAAATTAAGTTAAAAGTTTACTTAATTGACGGTGTCTAAAATTTAAAAAACAACTTGATTCTATATAATACAAGTGACATCATTTGTATTATGAACACAGACAAAAATGATAATAAAATAAAAATCTTAATTATTGAAGACGATCCTGTAATTACTGAATTTTTGTGTACTGGCTTAAAGTATGAAGGTTATGAAGTAACCCCAAGCACCGGTGGTAAGGCAGGGTTCGATGCTTTGCAGCAGGGTACATTTGACCTAATAATACTAGATGTCATGCTTCCGGACACCGATGGCTTTAAGGTCTGTGAGCACATCCGTGACTGTGAATCAGATATTCCCATTCTCATGCTCACAGTTAAAAAAGAAATCTCCGACCGGGTGAAGGGACTGGACAGTGGGGCTGACGATTACCTAACCAAACCTTTCAGTTTCGACGAACTTCTCGCCCGTATAAGGGCACTGCTACGCCGCAGCGGTAGGATCCACGAGAGCAAAAGATTGCGGGCGGGGGCCATCGTGCTCGACCTGGAAACTAGGGAAGTTACCAAGAACGGCAAAAAGATCAACCTTACGCCAACGGAATTCGGCCTGCTGGAACTTTTCATGCGCCATCCACACCGCGTTTTTACCAGGGAAACACTTTTAAATCGGGTGCTCGGCTACGATTATGACGGAGGCACCAACATCATTGACGTCCACATCAGCCATCTGCGCAACAAGCTGGACGACCGACCACCCCACTTGATACGAACCATCTATGCCGTGGGTTATGCTTTTCACCCTGAGGGAGCAAATACATGAAGGTTTTGGACAAGCTCTCTCTGCGAGCACGGCTCGGCCTGCTCTACGCTGTTCTGCTAATCTTTTCTGTTGTTGTGGTAGGATGTTATTCTTACTGGAATATCTGGCAGTTGTTTATCAGCAACAAAAGTAGCCAGTTACGTGCCCGAGCAAAGCCTATCATAGAACACTGGCTTGTTGATAATGATCTAACCAAGTCGAATAATCCCCACTTAAAGCTTAATCCTGAAAAGGCCTTTATTTTAGCTCGCGATCTAACATCACGTGATACTGTGGCAATTGTTTTGAATCGAAAAGGAGACATAATCGCCAACGGCAAGTGCCTTCCCGAAGAACCACAGGCTCCTATCCCTGACAAGCGCTACTTTCGCAGGGCACTATCCGGAGAAAATGAAGTTACCTACCGCAGCCAGGTAAACGGCAAGCCTGTACTCGTCCTGCTTATACCTCTTCGGCCACGGCCAGCAAGTCCTCAGATCTTCGGAGTGATTCAAATGAGCACCTTGCTCACAGATATAAGAAAAATTCTATTCCGGCACGGGACCATGTTAGTTTCCTTGGTGGCTATTATCTTGATTTTGGGAATTGTTACCGGTTTCTGGCTAATCGGCGTAAGTCTAAAAGATCTGCAAAGCTTATTGACAAGCTGTAATCAGATCAGCAAAGGAAATTTTTCGCAGCGGGTATCTGTTAAAAACCACCGGGATGAAATCGGCAAACTGGCCATTTCCTTTAACCAAATGATCGAGAAGCTTGAAGCTACATTTGCATCCCAACAGCGTTTTGTGGCCAATGTCGCCCATGAACTAATGACACCTCTTACTGGACTGCGTGGCTCACTAGAAGTGCTGCTGCGCGGCGCCCAAGACGATCCTTCAGCAATGGCTCGACTTTCAAAGGGCATGTACAGAGAAGTAAATAGGCTGATTAGGCTTTGTGAACAACTTCTAGGACTATCTCAACTGGAAAGTTGCTCCAATGTGCACAAACAGCCTATTATCTTGTCTGAATTTTTCAATGAGTTTAAAGCCAATGCACAAGTGCTAGCAGGCGGACGTTCCCTGAGTATTCAACAAGGACCGTATGTGAAGGTATCCGCAGACCCTGATCTGTTAAAACAGATCTTGCTCAATCTTTTGTCCAATGCTTTACGCTATTCTCCAAGAGAGACACCCGTGGTTATCAGATGGAAACTCCTACCAGAACAGGTAGAGATCCAGATTTCAGATCAGGGACAAGGTATGGACAGGGAAACACTATCGCACGCCTTCGAACCGTTCTACCAAGGAAAACTTGCTAGGTTGGTATCAAACGAAAAGGGCATAGGGTTAGGGTTATCGCTGGCAAAATCTATGGTCGAGGCCCAGGGAGGTATGATTCGTATCGAGAGCGAACCCGGCAAGGGTACAACGGTTTTTTTTACACTTCCTCTGGAATAATCTGCATTGCCAAAATACCTGCCTTAAAAATCTTAATCTTTTCTTAATCTCTCCTTTAAGACTTCTTAACCTTTCTTGACTATCCTTTATACAAAAATAATGAAGGGGGTGCTTATGCAAAGATATTTCTGTAAGGTGGGCAAAGGGTTTCTAGTATTGATAATTCTTCTGCTTATTACCGGTTGTGCTCCAGGTCTCCCACCGCCTATCCCGCCCGGCTTATTCAGCGCAGGAATTGGCTGGATAGTGGTCGGGCTACTTATATGGGGAGCTATTTTATTATGGAAAAATCTAAATTCCACCAAGACAAATAAAACAGATCAACTAACTGATGTCTTAAATGCTATTAATGACCGTCTCACTGCCCTTGAAGAAAAAATAAATCAACTAGAAAAAAACAAAAAACAATAATCAAGGAGGATGTCATGGAAAAAATTTTTATCGTTTTTACTGTTATAACCCTTTCAATGCTTTTCTGTTTGGTGCCTTATTCCATAGCAGAACAAAACACTGCCCCGCCACTGCTGATACAGCAGCCTGGGACTCAACCCCTCCCTCCAGAAGGTGCACCAGTAGGGCCACCAGGACCACCAGCACCGGGGACTCCACCAGGACCACCGGTTGCCCCACCTCCTCCAGGTCCAGGTATTGGTCAAACTATCCCTGTGCAAACATTGCTGAACAACCTATCCACTGCGGTTACCACAGTTCAGAAGATCACTAGCCAGCTTACACCTGGAAAGGTGTGGACAATACAGGGACCTGCTGGAGAGATTGAAGTAAAGGCAGGGATATTGTATCAGGGGACTGTTGTAGCGGTTCTACATTTCAACCCACTAAATGGCAGTGTGCTTCCCCTTGGCATAACCCCCCGCATCTACCAAAACACCTATCAAATGCAAGCGGTTAAGGCCCGATTAGCGACTATCATACATGAACTTAAAATCTTACCTGCAGCCGAATTCAGGGAACCAGAAGCCAGTTGGGCCTTTCCTATTGCACTTGGGAACACGATCGTTGCTAATTTGAAAATCTATTACGATGGCATTCACATTGTTCCAGATTATCCGGCAAATCAGGAGATGAGATACTATGGCCAATAACATCCAATCTATCCTAGGAGAAAACCTTTTAATGGTAGTGCTACTGGCAGCGGCAAATTAACAATTGTGTTGCTGCCAGCAGCAAAAAAACTAGGGGAGGTGTGGCCATTCATTGAGACAGGGTTCAATAAGTAGAAATCTTAATATTACTTGCGCATGTTAATTAGGTTATTAGGCTATTCCCTCTCATCTATGACCCTCTTTGATTTTGCAAAGGTCCTAGGTAATTTCCCAAGGTCTAAGATCTCTACATCCATCCTGACCAGGAGTTTTCTTCTGAGTTCTTTTGCAATTGCACGGCTTAGGTTTTCGTCAATATCCCGAGAGACCCCTTCTTTTCTCTCAACCTTTAATTTCATATGGTCAAGGCCCTGTTGTCTAGTGAGTATAATTTGATATTCACTACTCACTTCCACAAATTGTTCCAAGACCTCTGCTATTTGACCAGGATAGATATTTACTCCCCTGAATATAAACATATCATCTGATCTTCCCAATATCCTATCATGCCTTGGGAGCCTTAGACCACATTCACACTCTCCAGGGATAATCCTGGAAAGGTCCCTAGTCCTGTATCTAATCAATGGGGCTGCCTCTTTTTTCAAGGTAGTAACCACCATCTCTCCAACTTCCCCCTGCTTCACAGGCTCTAAGGTGTTAGGGTCTATTATCTCCAAAATAAATATATCAGCCCAATAATGGAGACCATCATGTGCCATACATTCAAGGCCCGTCCCAGGGCCATAGAGCTCAGTCATCCCAGGGATATCAAAGGTATCCTCAAGACCAAGTATATCTTCTATCCTCTTTCTCATCTTAGGAGTATGGGGTTCTGCTCCAAAAATTGCCTTTTTTAAGGATATATTAGACCCTTTAATTCCCATTTTCTGTACTTCCTCTGCAAGCAAAAGGGCCATAGACGCAGTGGAACAGAGCACAGTGGGCTTTAGATCCATTAAAAACTGAAGGTGTATCTCCAGGTTACCTGGTCCAATTGGCAAGGCCATAGCACCAAAGTGCTCACAACCAAGTTGAAAACCTGCTCCTGCAGTCCACAAACCATACCCAACTGCAATCTGCACCCTATCTTCTCTGGCCAAACCAGCGAGTTCAAAACACCTGGCCATCATGAGCTTAAATATATCCACGTCTTTTTTTGTGTATGCAAGTATCTTTCTCTTCCCAGTGGTCCCAGAAGAGGCATGTATCCTTACAACATCCCTTTCTGGGACAGATAGAAAGGGAAAGGGGTAATTCTCACGTAAATCATTTGCAGTGGTAAAG
>JALWFY010000067.1 GCA_027013815.1 Desulfohalobiaceae bacterium
ATTTTAAATTAAAATAAGGAACAAAATCTCTTTTAAAAATTAATCCAAAATCCAAAATTCAACATCCAAAATCATATTGGAGCCCTTTCGCCTTTTGCCACTTTTCATATTAAACTGCAATTTTCGGAATTTTAGTTTAATGTATATACACAAATTGGTATTATTGAGTTTATTTTTAAATTAAATTACACTATGTCAAGAAAATGCACAGAGTCAAGGAGTATTAGAATTGGAACTAGAACATATCTTAACACTACTGTCTCAAGGTGAAATTTCAGTTAAAGAGGCATTAAAAAGGCTCAAGGACTTTCCCTATAAGAGGTTAGTTGAACAGGGTGTTTGTATAGACTCCCATAGGGAAATCAGAACAGGTCACAGAGAGGTAATCTTTGGAAAAAACAAGTCTATATCCCAGTTAATTTCAATAATCTCTTCATTTCCAGAAAAGGAAATACTTGTTACCAAGGTCTCAAAGGAAATTGGCAATAAACTAAAACAAGAGATCGGCTCTGGGATTTTTTTAGAAATACCGGGCCTATTTATCAAAGGAAAGGAACTAGGGTCCACCATGTTGTGGAAAGACAAAGGGGAAGTGATAATCATAAGTGCTGGGGCATCAGATCTGTCAATTGCACTAGAAGCATATTTTTGTGCCAAGTTCTTTGACTTGGACGTTGGCCTTATTTCAGATGTTGGAGTTGCTGGCATACATAGAATTTTCCCCTTTTTGGACACATTAAACAACGCAAAGGTCCTCATTGTAATAGCTGGAATGGAAGGTGCACTGCCCAGTGTAATTGCAGGGCTCACAGGGAAACCCATACTTGCTGTACCTACCTCTGTGGGATATGGTACTAGTTTAAATGGACTAAGCGCATTACTAGGTATGTTAAATTCCTGTGCCAGTGGGATCAGTGTATTAAATATTGACAATGGGTTTGGAGCAGCAATAATGGCTGCAAAGATATTCCAATCGTTTAAATAAAAATATTAGTCCCATCTATTCTAAAGGGGGATAATTTGAATTATCCCCCTTTTTTTAAAAACTAAATCCAAGTTCCACAAATGGACCTTTAAATTCTATACTTGAATCAATATCTACGTAATCTATTTTTATCTTCTCATATCTATATCCTCCACTAATAAATAATGGGCCAAAAGGAGATATTTTTATCCTGCCGATTAGGTCATAATAACCATTCCCATTATAGGAAATTCCCCTACCTTCACCTTCAATTGTTATTAATTTTATGGGAGACACCTGCACTCCCACATAAGCCATGGGGATAGGGATAGTAGCAGATTTAGACTTTGAAAGACCAAATTGGTCCTGTTTAACCTTTGCATAAAAATCCAGTATCCTGCAATTTAATCCTACATCTACATTTAATATCCCAGCACTCAAGGTGTGTAAAAATGGTATCCCATAATATATTGCAGCATCAAAATGATTTAACCTAAGCTCAGAATTAAACTCTACATCTTTATGAAAGGTTACATCTCCAAACGAAAAGTCAGTAGACTTTATCCCATTTTCTTTGAAATACATAGGGGTATACATGAGATAGATATTTGGGATAAATAAGGGCATATCTATCTTTACCCTTGCAAATAATTTATTCTCATTATCATATTTTAATTCATTATCCACACTAAGACAATCACCTTTATATGATATATAGCCACTAGGATCTTGTTGCCACACTCCCACACTTCCCTCTAAACCAAGAGCAAATACAACATTGGGTATTAAAAGAAATACCCCCATTAATAAATACAGGACCCATCCCTTTCTCATATTAATAACCTCCCTTGATTCTAAAAAATTTTTCCCAAAATACCTTTTGACATATGAGTTTAAAATAATTTATCTATATCCCATGGAAAAATCAACCTCTAAATCAACCTCTATTGAAATGTTAAGACAAATATCTGTATTTAATTTTCTAACCACTCCTATGTTAGATAAATTAGCATCAATTTCTCTTGTTAAGCAATATTCAAAAGGGAATATTATATTTAATGATGGAGAAAAAGGGCTAGGATTCTACGGTATCTTAAATGGAAAGGTAAAGATCTTTAAAATCAACATAAATGGAAAAGAACATGTACTTCACATACTAGGGAAGGGAGATATTTTTGCAGAAGTAGTGTTGTCCAAGGAAGATATAACATATCCTGCAAGTGCAATGTCCATATCAAATAGCACCCTTATATTCTTTCCAAGGGATAGAATAAAAGATCTAATAAATAATAGCCCTGAATTTACTATGGGACTATTTTCCCTATTTACCATGCGCCTTAGGGAATTGGTTAAAAAAATAGAAGATTTAAGTCTAAGAGAAGTACCTGCCCGTTTGGCAACTTATCTTATTCTAATTTCTAAAAACCAAGGAATGGACTATATTTCTCTAGACATAAGCAAAACAGACCTTGCCCTATATCTAGGGGCAACACCTGAAACTTTATCTCGTTCCATAAAAAAGCTAAAAGAGCTACAACTCATCAAGGTTCATGGAAACAGGATAGAAATCCTTGATTTACAAGGTCTCTCTCACGTTGCCTTGGGTATCTTAAAAGAACGGGCTTGATTATAAGTCTTTTACATCAAATAAGATAGATTGAGAGGTAGTAGATGATAATACTCACCATGGGAGATCCAAATGGAATTGGGCCAGAGATAATTTGCAGATTTTTTGGACAAAAAATAATACCTCAAGAAAAGGTACTTATAATTGGACCAGAAGAACCCATCTTGTATTTCTGTAAATTATTTTCCATAAAAAAATTCTGGGAAAAGAGAGATGACTTAGATTCTCCATTAAACAGCAAAATAATCCTTTATTCTAAAGGTGTTGAGTCCTTTAGATTTAATCCAGGGACCCCAGCAATAGATGCTGGATATATTAGTGGTACAACACTTAAGATTGCATGTGACCTATTAAAAAAAGGGATTAGTTCAATGCTTGTCACCTGTCCATTAAACAAAGACATGCTCATACAAGGAGGATTTAATTTCCCAGGACATACAGAGTTTTTGGCAAGGGAATTTGGACTTACTCCAGAGGATATATGTATGCATCTATTTGGTTCAAGACTGAGGGTATCATTGGTCACTACCCATCCCCCGCTTAAACAAGTACCACATGGCATTACGAGAAAGAAAATATTGAAATGCCTCTTGTTGACCTGGGATATGTTAAAAAGCCTGAGCATCGCTACTAAGCCCATTGGAGTATGCGGTCTAAATCCACATGCTGGAGAAGGAGGAAAGATCGGCACAGAGGAAATAAATATAATAAGACCTGCAATAGAAAAGGCGCAGGAATTGGGGATCCGAGTCCTAGGACCCTATCCTGCTGACACCCTATTTCACAGGGCATTTCAAGGAGAATTTTCAGCAGTACTAGCCATGTACCATGACCAAGGTCTAGGACCTCTAAAATTAGTACACTTTAATGAAGCAGTAAATATCACTTTAGGACTCCCAATAATTAGGACATCTGTTGACCATGGAACTGCATACGATATTGTGGGAAAAGGAATAGCAAATACCACAAGCCTTAAAAACGCAATTGAAATAGGGATAAAACTATCCAAAAAACACAGGAACTAAAAATACTTCACCAATATCAAATACAGGTCTTATAACTTTCTTGTATGGAAATTTTTTAGAACATTGATTATCCCAAGACAGTGGATAAGCAAAGGTTTATTCACCTAATTCAATTAATAAATGGCCTCAATTTTAGGACATGGTTTATCTTTACTAGGACCCACTATATGGTCTTTAAATACCTTTGCGGCCCTGACAAAGTTCTTACCCCAAGCTGGGATATGTAATGCGTGTATATGATTATAAGAGGCAAATGTATTTTTAAACACTAACCCATCCATTTTGTCCAATATTCCACTTCCCCTAGTTAATTTAAGGGAGAATTCACAAGAACTCCCCTGTAATACACAGCGAGAATAATGAAATTCATGTCCAACAAATCTAGCCCCCTGTGTAAAAAACGGGGTTTTTAAAACAACCTCTGCCCTGGTATATCCATGCCCCTGGGGTTTTTTATATATCTCTATCCTGTGCGGAAAGATACCTGCCATGGGATAGGAGACATCATTTATAACTATCTCTTTGCAGAGATACATGAGCCCACCGCATTCTGCATATATTGGCATACCCATACTCGCCATTTTCCTAATCCAATCTCGAACCTCCACCATCTTAGAGAGCCCTTTTGCCTGTGTCTCAGGGAACCCCCCACCTAGATATAACCCATGAATTTTGTTATTTTTATCAACTCTAGACAAAAGACTCATCTCAACTAGATTTGCACCTAATCTCTTTAAAAACTCCAGGTTTTCCTCATAATAAAACCATAAGGAACTATCCTTTATCACCCCTATATTAACCTGATCCTGAATAATAAGATCAGGCCATGGGAATGGGGTAGTACTAATGGGTGTAGAAGATTTAGCTATGTCAACTACCCCACCTATATCCACATTGTCTTGAACAACATACGATAAGTCATCAAGGCTTTTTTCACTTTCATATTCTTTGTCTGAAATAAGCCCCATATATCTTTCAGGGATTGGATTTGTCTTTAATTTAGGGATAGAGCCCAGCACCTCTACATCTGTATATTTTTCCACTGACCTAGTCAAAATTTTCCGGTGTCGTGGACCAGCTACCCTATTAAAAATAACGCCCCTCACCCTAAAATCATCTTCTAATTGATTTAGTCCAAGTAATAGGGCAGCCACTGTACGAGTGACCTTGGTACAATCTACTACCACTGTTACTGGTGCATTTAGGGTCTTGGCAAGATGGGAAGTAGAACAAGATCCCTCTACATCTAGTCCATCAAATATCCCCCTGTTTCCCTCAATTACAGATATGTCAAAATTAAGAGCCCGTTCATAAAATAAGGACAACAGAAAAGTTTCATCCATAAAAAAAGGATCCAGATTACAAGCCTTGACCCCAGCCGCCAGAGACAGCCAAGATGCATCTATATAATCTGGACCCTTTTTAAAGGGCCTAACCTTTAACCCTTTTTTCCTTAAAGTTCTGATTATTCCCAGACTTACAATGGTCTTGCCAGAACCACCTCCAAGCCCACCAATAACTATCCTAGGAATATTTGTTCCCAATTTTATTAATCTTCTCCTTCAGCATGGGCCTGTTTTCCAGTCCCTGGGAGGGAATACATAGTAGTACTTCCACTGGACCAGAATACGAGTTTTCCTTCGTCTACTAATTCGTTTACTATCTTTTTAGCAGCCCTAGGTTTTTCTCCAAGGATCTTGGCAAGGTCATTAAAATAAAACTTGGTCTTGTTTTTGGATTTTTTCTCAAGTTCAGCTAATAATTTTTCTTTTTGTTCTTCGTAGGCCATTTTTTGCCTCCTTAAAAAGTTGAAGCCAGGGTGGCCAAGGATTTGGCCACCCTAATATAAATTATTTTTCCACTTTTAGATCAGCATATTCATATGGGAATTTGGATGTGAACTTAAAGTTGGAGGTCTGACGCCATGTGTAATATGCAGGATCACGGAAATCATCAATTAGATGATGGCTGAAGTCCAGATCACAAACTTCAAAGAATTTTTCCCATCCAATCCTCTCTGCCCAATCGCCAAGCCTTTCATATTTCTTTGCACCCTTAGCATAGGCATCTACTATCTTTCTAATTGTCTTTGTGAGGGTGGGCCAACGTGGAGGTTCATTTTCTATAAAGGCAACAACTACTTTTGAAAACTTAGGGGCGCTTATTCTGTTGGAAACCTTACCACCTGCCATAAGGACAATACCATCACCTTCATGGTCAGCTAGTGGCATAGATGGACACATAGTATAACAATTGCCACAGAACATACAACGTTCCTGGTTTACTTCAACTGATTTTACCTCTATTTCCTCACCTGTTTTTTCTGATTTTATTTTTTTCTTTTTGGGCTTTACTGCTCCAACAGGACATGCAGCAATTGCTAGAGGGATCTCACAGAGTTTGTCTATATATTCATCGTCAATCATTGGTGGCTTTCTGTGATAACCCAATATAGCTATATCAGAACAATGAACAGCACCACACATGTTAAGACAACATGCCAGGGAAATCCTGAGCTGTGCTGGAAGTCTCATCTTTTGAAAGTCTTCAAACAAGTCATCCATCACACACTTTACTGGTCCAGATGCATCTGTTGCAGGGGTATGGCAGTGAATCCATCCCTGAGTATGGACAATATTAGTAACACCTGCACCTGTTCCACCAATTGGGAACATATATGAACCACCAGGGAATTTTTTGCTCTGGAGTTCCTTTTTAAGGGCTTCCAGTTTGTCCTTGGAATCAACCATGAACTCAATATTATTTCTGGTTGTAAATCTAAGATATCCATCACAGTATTTATCTGCAATATCAAGAGCCTCTCTGATATATTGAACAGTCATAAGCCTTGGTTCACCAACACGTACTGTATATACCTCATCTCCACTCTCTGCCTTGTGCATAAGTACACCTGGCTCTAATATCTCGTGCCAGAGCCATTTCCCAAAATTCTTCTTTATTACAGGTGGTAAAAATTCTCCATAATGTCTATTACCTATATCTGTAATCCTATTTTCCATAGGTTTATCTGGATTATATCCTGAAGAAATAAATGCCATAATTAAGCCTCCTTAAAAAATTTTCAGGGGTTTTATAAAATTATCTCTGATGACGTTTTCTGAATTCTTTGATATCTCTCTGCCATCCACCTGGTACCTCATCTTCATACCAGTAAATATATGGATTATGTCTTGGTTCTTGTACATGTTGAGGCACGGCCTTGAGTCCTGCGACGTTGAGGAGTTCTCTAAAGCCCTTACGCTTAATAAGTTCACCTAACCGTTCACGGTTCTTTCCTTCTTCCATCCACCAATCCCAGATATTCTCAATTAGCTCTTTGAGTTCATCAAAAGGCTCTTCCATTCTAATAAAAGGTACTAGCAAGGAACTCATCTGTGCACCATCCAATATAGGGGCCTTTGCACCAACTAATATACTGGCTCCTCTATCATTTCCTGGTCTAAGTGCCCTTGGCATTACATTGATACAATGCATACACCTTGTACATTCTTTGTTGTTTATCATGAGCTTTCCATCTTCCATCCACATACATTGGGTTGGACAGAGATCAATTACTTCCTTTTGGATATCAAATGGACCCCAGTCACCATCAGCATGTGCACCGCCATTTGGAGGGATCTCGCCATTTATATAAGCCTGTACTGCTTCTTGGTCTATCTGGATAGCATCCTTCCAAGTTCCAATTACTGAGAGATCTGACCTTGCAATAGAGGCCACACAGCAGTTTGGACACCCATCAAACTTAAATTTAAATTTATATGGGAATGCTGGACGATGCAATTCATCCTGATATTCATGGGTGAGTTGATAAGCAGCTTCCTGAGTATTATAACATGCCCATTCACACCTAGATTGACCTAAACAACAAGAAGGTGTCCTCAAGTTTGACCCTGATCCACCAAGGTCTTGATTTAGTTTATGGGTGAGTTCATAAAAGATTTCCTCTAACTGCTCTGTCCTAGTACCCAAGAATACCATATCGCCAGTGGAACCGTGCATATTCATAATTCCACTGCCCCTAAATTCCCACAAATCGCATATGGCCCTTAAAAATTCAGTGCTATAATATTTCCCATTTGGCTGGTTTACACGTAATGTGTGGAAGTGTGCAACACCAGAAAATTTTTCTGGCTGGTCACAATATCTACCAATAACACCACCACCATACCCAAATACACCTACGATACCACCATGCTTCCAGTGTGTTTCCTTGTCAACATATGAAAGTTCCAATACCCCGAGTAGGTCGTCTACAACATCTTCAGGGATTTGATACTCTACATTCTTGGGATTTTTGTGCCTATACTCAGAATAGGACTTTAAATCATCCACAAAACTTGGCCATGGGCCAGAAATCAGCTGATCTAATAATGGAGTTTCATGTTTTGGCATTCTCACGCCTCCTTGTAACATTGGTTAATTATTAATCTCCTCATCCTTTTCATTATTTTTTACAGCTAAATTAAAGCCGTAAAACTCATATCCTTATATCATCTATTCTTGGGCAACTTCTATCTCAGAAGAGCGCTTGTGATTTTAAGAACAAGATGATTGGATTGTCAAGAAAAAAACTATGTTAATTGGGCACTCAGCTCTTTTATTATTTCATCTGGAACATCAAAATTATAGGTAGTGGCCAAATCAAAAAATTCTTTGGCCTTTTTATAGTCACCCTTCTCCATATATGCCAGGCCAAGATTGTTATATGCAGGTCCAAATTCAGGTTCTTGATCGATTACTTTTTTACATTCTTCAATACACTTATCTATCTCACCCTTCATAAGATAAGCACTGGCCAAGGTTGTTCGCGCCTGGACCAATTTAGGACTCAATTCAATGGCCCTAGTTAAGGATTCTATTGCCTTATCCACCTCACCCATTTGCAAATATACAAATCCAAGGTTACTATGAGGTACTGCAAAGGATGGAGTGATCTCCGATGCCTTTTTATTTAATTTAAGGCAGGTCTCATAATCACCTTTTCTCATGGCCAGGCCTCCAAGCTGCACATATGCCTCACATAAATGCGGTGCATGGTCAATGGCCTTAAATAGCTCTTGTTCAGCCTCCTCAAATTCTCCAATCCCTATAAGGGCACACGCAAGATTATAATGGGCTATACCATTAAAGGGAGCATCTTTTACCCTTTGTCTTAAATCATTGATATATGCATCTACCCTTTGCCTTTTTTCTCTATCCATAAATACTCCTATTTTTTTTCCCAGGCCTTATCAGGATTAATTCCCAATTTATTTAATTTCTTAAAATACCATATTGAAAAATCAAACATTGCCCTGTATTTTTCATCTGAGCTAAATAGCCCCATACACATCTCATACACCCCCATCTCATAGGCCATACTTATCTTTTCTCTATCCTTTGTTTTCAAAAATTCTTCCATTAATTCAGAGGATGTCTTTTTTGTGCTGTCTTTTCTAATATCAATTGGATGTTTTGGCTCTTGGAAAGGATCCCAGTTTTCAAAACCTATCTTGTCAATAAATTTTCTTCGCCTAGGAGATAGTTTCTCATATATTGCCCTTTTGAGCTCGTTCACATCATCTTTTTTCCCCATATTATCCATTACCTCCAATAGTCCAACTAGGCCCTTTAGGCCCTGACATATTATCACAACTAATTATCCCAAGATATTCCTCATTGTAATCTGTAATTAGGACCATGGAAATGGGTACAAGTACTTCATGGAGGGCACTGTATCTAGTTGGTATAGATGAAACAAAACTTTGACTAAGTTCAAAAAGTCTTTGATTTATTTTATCTACCATCACTGCCTGGTATTTTTTCCCAGGTTCAAATCCACTCAACGCACAAATCTTTAGTTTCCCTGAAATCCCCAAAGGAAGCCCATATAGTCTGCAAGTAATAGGCCTATATTGGTACATCAAACACTTGTTTTCTTCAGTTAATAAGGGGCATTTAATCCTCTGCTTTCCAACCTCCTCTAAAATCTTGTCCTCTGGTACCCCCTTTTGTCTTTCTTTATAGGCCCACCTCTTTATCTTATATATCTTTCTATCAATTGTTCCTGCCTCTTCAACTACCTTAGACCTTATTTCTTCTGGTAATACTTCATTGAACTTCCTATTTATATAAATGGCCTCAATAAGGGTTAAATCAAATAAGGCATAACAACAATCCACACAACCTATCTTACACTTTATCTCCTGAGGATATTTTTCTTTAAATTTATCGAATATAAGGCTACATTGTGCTGATAATTCCTCATATTTTCCAAAATATTCAAATAAAATATTATCAAAATCCATAACTAAAACTCCATATAAAATGAGCCCCTAATACCCAGAGATATTAGGGGCTCTCCTGTTTTAAACTCAAACAATCTTCTCTATTCTTCTAAATGTACTGCATCGTGTTCGCATACTTCAACACAAGACTCACACTCAAGACATTCATCAGGATTGACTGCTACTGGCTTGTCGTCCTGCATTTCAATAACCTCTGCTGGACAGGTATCTGCGCACTGCCCACAACCTTCACACTTGTCATAATCAAATACTGGATAGGCCATTTGTCAAACCTCCTAACTTGTTTTGTATTTTTGTTTTATTTTGGTATTTCTCCAACTTCCCTTTTTACACCCACACCGACCTTCCACAATATTGTGAGTATAAATAGGCCCATTGAATAAACCATCATTGCTATGAGCAATTCATAAACAGTTGGCCTATACTCAACCACTTTACCAAATGGATTGGGTATGAATCCACCTACTACAAGACCAAGCCCTTTGTCAATCCAAGTTGCCAATATTAATAAAATTAATGCAACTACCAGTAAATCCTGATTATTCCTAAATTTTGGAGGAATTAATATAATCAAACAGGCAAGCCCACTTATGGCCATGACCCACATCCAACCCACTAATGAACCATGTCCCTGAAGCCCTTTGAATAGATATATGAATGTGGCCTTATGTTCAGGAATATTACTATAAAACGCAGTAAATAATTCAAGAGAATAGAAAAATACATTAATTATCATAGCATAAGTTATTATCTTTGCTAAGGTTCTAATGGCCTCCTCGCCAGGATCAAACTTGGTAACTTTTTTAAGAATCAAGAGAAGTAATACAAGGATTGCTGGCCCAGAACAAAATGCAGATGACAAAAACCTTGCAGCCATAATGGCTGAGAGCCAAAAATGTCTCCCTGGTAAACCCTGGTATAAAAATGCTGTCACTGTATGGATTGAAAATGCCCATGGAATGGATATATAGGCAAGTACCTTGGTCCACTTTGGATGAGGCACTCTTTTATAATCTGCATGCAAATTATTCCAGGATATCAAAATATTTAAAAGTAAATACCCATTTAATACTATCATATCATAAAACAGAATAGAATGTGGAGTTGGATGAAATAGCACGTTAAACAACCGCTGTGGCTGACCAAGGTCAACTATGATAAAACCAAGGCAAATCATTACCGCAGCTACAGCCATAAATTCAGCAAATGTTACTACCTTTTCAAACTTCTTATAATTATGCAGATACAGAGGAATTACAACCATAACTGCTGAGGCAGCAACACCTACAAAGTAGGTGAATTGGGCTATATAAAACCCCCACGATACATCCCTGCCCATTCCAGTTACCATAAGACCATGCCTTAACTGATATATATAGGCAATGGACCCTATACCCATTAGTATGAGCAGGAAAATCACCCAAGTCCAATATTTTTTATCTCCATAAAAGGCTTTCTCTAACATAATTGCCCCCTATATTATGTAAAACACACAAGGTTCTGTTCCCAATTCCGGTTTTCTCACAATGGTATAATTTTCCCTCAAGACCTTTCTAACTTCAGAATTAGGATCCATTAAGTCTCCAAAGATCATTGCCCCATTTGAGGCCTCTACACAAGCTGGCATCTTTCCATCTGCTAGTCTCTCATAACAAAATAAACATTTTTCAACCACACCCCTCATCCTAGTTGGAAAATCTGGATTTTTATGTTTTACATAAGGTGCTGGATCCCTAAAATTAAAACTCCTAGACCCATATGGACAGGCAGCCATACAATACCTGCACCCAATACACCTATGAAAATCCATCATAACAATCCCATCAGAGCGTTTAAAAGTGGCCTGCGTTGGACATACCCTCACACATGGTGGATGTTGACAATGATTACAAAGGGAGAGCACTTCCTGATCTTTATATCTTTCTGCTAAAAATGGATTCTCTTGGTCAGGAAATACATGTTCAAATTCATCCTCCCATATCCATTTTATTTCTTGTTTCTTATTTGGGATATCCTCAGGCACATTATGGATAGAATTACATGCCTCTATAACCCTTTTAAAATCCTCTTTGGTCTTAAACTTCCTAGTATCAATTACCATAGCCCATTGTTTGGCCTTTTTCTCTTTATCACTTCTAACATACTTCCCAATCTTTGGAAAATATGAAGCCAAACCTTCTATGGGTAAACCTGTAAATCCAAGGGCTGCTGACACAGCAGCAAATTTTAATATTTTTCTTCTTTTATTGTCCATCCCTGACCTCCTCAGGAGCTACATGACAATCCCAACAATATGGACTCACCGAAACCTTTACATGACATTTCTCACAAAACTCTTTCCTACTTGTATGACATTTCATACATGTCTTTTCTAAACTAATTTCATAATCTTTACCTGCAGTATTCACATAATGAGTCATATCATGTCTTACAACCATATCCCTCCATTTATTCAAGAGCTCCATATGATTTGCCCTCATCCAGTTCACATCTTCAATACACTTTTTCTCATTCACTGGTAATTTGGGTTTTGGGCTCTCATATGAAGCCTGCCCTAAACTGTACCAGAAGGGAAAGGTAAGCAAGAAAAAGAATATTATTAACCCTGGAATAATTTTCCCTTTATCATACATGGATTATCCCTCCTTTCCTGGCAAGGGTTCACCCCTTAAGTTGGTCTCTCTTTCCTTTTCTCCACGCATTATGAGGGCGTTGGCCACCAACTCATGAATTCCAGACACATCTACCTCTGGTACCCAATAATCCATAAGTGTGGGCAGGGCAGCCCTATCAATTGCACATATGCATGTTAGCCTATTGACTCCATATTTTTCATGCACATATCTGACTGCATTTGCCCTTGGGAGCCCTCCTCTCATCCTCATCTCCATGAACTCATCGTTATTTAACCCAGCACCACTCCCACAACAAAATGTCTGTTCTCTAATAGTCTGTTCTGGCATTTCATAGAAATGATTACACACATTCTTCAAAATATACCTTGGCTCTTCAAAAATCCCAAGGGCCCTAGATGGATTACAAGAATCATGATGAGTGACAACTAAATTGTCATTCCTAGAAGGATCCAATTTTATAGCCCCATGCTTAATCAAATCCGCTGTAAATTCCACTATATGGACCGTCTTTGTGGACTTGGCATTTTTAAATACCGTGCCTGTTATAGGGCTTCTTGGTACTTCAAGGAAATCAGCAGGTCCGTTCAGGGTATCCATGTACTGGTGAACTACGCGCCACATGTGTCCACACTCACCACCAAGGATCCATTTTACACCAAGCCTTTTTGCCTCTGCATATATCTTGGCGTTTAACCTCTTAGTAGCCTCTATGGAATTAAAAAAACCAAAATTTCCCCCTTCTGCCGCATATGTACTCATGGTGTAATTAAGCCCAATTTCATGAAGGAGCATAAGGTATCCCATAAAGGTATATGTACCTGGATCAGCAAAATAGTCACCTGATGGGACCACAAAAAGTACATCTGCCCCTTTTTTATTGAGAGGGACCTCAATCCTCACCCCAGTGACTTCCTCAATATCATCTATCATGAAATCAATAATGTCCTTTAATGTGTGAGGCGGAATACCTAGGTGGTTACCAACATGAAAACAATTGTATACAGGTTCCATTACCCAATTAATTGAAAGTCCTAATTCATGTAAGATCTCCCTACCCATCATGGTAATCTCTGCAGTATCTATCCCATAAGGACAAAATAGGGAACAACGTCTACACTCAGTACACTGATAAAAATAATAGAACCATTCTTTTATAACTTCTTGAGTGAGCTTTCTTCCACCACCAAATCTTCCCAAAATCTTTCCAAAGGTGGTAAAGTCCTTTCTATAAATAGAGCGAAGCAACTCAGCCCTGAGTACTGGCATATTCTTGGGATCACCTGAGCCTATAAAAAAATGACATTTATCTGCACATGCCCCGCATCTGACACATATGTCCATAAATATCTTAAGGGATCTGTATTTATTTAATCTATCCCTAAAGGTATTATAGACTATTTCCTGCCAATTTTCAGGCAATTTCCAATCATCATCAGTTGGAGACCATTCCCTGGGGAAAGGAAAACCCATCCCCTCAAGCACCTTGGGTTTTGCTGGGTAACTATATGTCCCAGGCCTGAATTCAGGCTTAATATCCATCCAGGGCTCTCTAGGTGGCCTGTAATCTATACTTTTTGCTAAATCTTTTGGATTTGGTAATTTAGACATAGCATTACTCCTTTTCTACTGGAATACCGGCTTCTTTCATTAATTCCCTATACTCATCTTCCCATTCTTCATAAGTATGGACCTTTACAGGATAGTTCCATGGATTAACATGTCTTTTCATCCTATTATTATTAGCCAGATTCCTGGTAGGACTTAAAAATATTCCACCTGCATGCATTAACTTACTCCATGGGAAATATGCCATAAGAACTGAGACCAGAAATAAATGGATATAAAAAATAGTTCCTATGTCCGCAGCAGGCACTACTGGATGCAATGTCACCAACCCCATGGTAAGCTGTTTTACATTAATTATATCTGTCCTCATAAAATATCTCATCAGGATACCAGTAATTACTATAGCAAAGATCAAGAACAATGGGAAATAATCTGCTGGCAGAGATATGTATCTTAACTTAGGATCGCACACCCTCCTTAGAAATAGATATAAGAGGGCACCTAGAATCACAAATTCTGTAATATA
>JALWFY010000068.1 GCA_027013815.1 Desulfohalobiaceae bacterium
CAAGTAGCAAGGATTGGAGGGATTGGCCTTATCTTGCTGGGGATGCAGCAGTGATAGCCGCTGATGGATATGTAAGGATTTTGGGTAGGGTAGATGATGTTATAAATGTTGCTGGTCATAGGCTGGGGACAAAGGAAATAGAATCTGCTGCCCTTACAGTAGAAGAGGTGGCAGAGGCAGCAGTTGTTGCTGTATATGATGAGATCAAAGGTACTGTGCCTCATCTATATGTATCACTAAAGCCAGGATTTGATCCTTCAGACGAGATAGCGAAAAAGATAATTAATGCAGTCTCAGATATTGTTGGAAAAATTGCTAAACCTGCAAAGGTATTTATTGTTCCTGATATGCCTAAAACGAGGTCAGGAAAGATTATGCGCAGGATCTTGGCAGCAATCTCAAATAAAAAGGAAGACCTTGGAGATATTACTACCTTGTCTAACCCTCACATAGTTGAGGAGATAAGGAAGATGGTTCAGGGTTAATTTAATTGGGTTTTGTTTATTAGGAGGGGTGTCCCTCCTAATAAACTAAAATTGAAAATTTTTAAGGAGGGGGAATTATGGCAGAGGGAAAATTAGGTAATCCAGCAGCAGTAGGATTAGCAGGCTTTGGAATGACCACCTTTATTTTGCAGTGTCACAATTTGGGATGGGTAGACCTTACACCAGTACTTTGGTTAGGGCTTTTTTATGGTGGTGCTGCGCAAATGATTGCAGGATATTTTGAGTTTAAATTGGGGAACAATTTTGGATTTAGTGCATTTGTCTCATATGGAGCATTTTGGATAGCGTTATGCTTTTTTGTCATTATGGGGACCAGTCCAGGATTGGTGAAGGCATATCCTGTTTTAAAGCTTACAGGTAAAGGCCTAGGTGTCTTTTTGGTGATGTGGACTATTTATACTGCTATCATGTTTATTGCATCAATGAAACATAATACGGCCTTGGCCCTGATCTTTCTAACCTTACTTATTGGTTTTATAGGGTTGGATCTCAAAGAACTTGCTGGGAGTAAGGCAATGGGGACATTTGCGGCCTGGGACTTACTTGTATGTGCTTCCCTTGCTTGGTATTTAATGGCCCACATTATATTTGCAGATGTTGGAATTAATCTTCCTGTTGGAGGGCCATGGATTAAGAGTTAGATAATAGAGCAGACTGAAATTAAGAGGCGCTAATCCTTAGGATAAATTAAGGAGGGGGAGAAGAATTAAATTATCCCAAAAGGATTAGCGCCTCTCTTCTATAAGGTCTAATCCTTAAAAGTCAAGAAAAATTTCTACTGAAATAATTCTATTTTTAGCGATGGAATTTGATGTTGCTAACTAATTATAACAATTCCAATATGATTATATCCTATAAATGGAATATGTTGCTTGCCTCCTAAACGAAGTAAGAGGCTAAAGGCAATATTAGGCGATGGGCTTAAGAATCTTTCTTTTGACTATTTGCCTTTCATGCTCCCTACTTCACCAAAAGGAAGTAAGTTACGTTACAAGGATTATAACTCAATGAGAATTGGTAGTTATGAGGATTATTTAAATACTTGTTTAATATTGGATGCAAGCTCTTCTGGAGTTATAGGAGAAAGCTCGTTTTTTAATAATTTTTGAAAAAAATAATCATCAGTTCTGTGATTGGGAACTACGTTTTGACGGTTTACCACCTTCATAATACATCTAAAATATGGGGCCTCTTCCCCAAGAGGCCCACTTAAAAGGGAAAAATTATAAGTGGATATTTTTTGTAAATTAAAATACGAAAATATCTTCTCAAGTCCTGTGGACAGGTCTTTTAGGTCGGGTTCTGTAAATTCTGATATGGTTTGTTTTTCAGGCCATATTACTGTAATTTCATTTCTACCCATTGGAGAATACGCTGAAATCCAGACAGAACTCCCCATTTCACCAATCCATCTTTCCTGCAATTTTTTTTCAATATCAACTAGATCTAAGAAATAACAGGATTTGTTTTTTTCATAATATTTTTTTGATTTATCCAAAAGGAGTTGATGATAAGTAGATGGTATAAAAAAGTTCAATATCTGAAAATGGGGATGGGTTGCACTGGCCCCTGATGGAAACATAAAGTTTGCATTTATTGTTGGATACTTATATTTTTCGTCTATTTCATAGGTCCTTTTTAAATAGTCTAAGGACAATTTAAATCCATTAAACAACATTGATGAATCAATCTCACCTAATTTTAAAAAGTGCTTGTGTGTTAGACGTACCACTGCATGAAATTTTGACAGTGGATATAGATTAGGGAAAAGTACAGCATCATTAAATGTTAATCTGCCTTGAGGAAACATATCTTTGGAATAATAGGGAGTTAACTTATCTATTCTATCCTTACACATGAAACAGCGTTTTTTGCTGGTTTCTCCGATTTCTTTCAGGTATTCGTAGTTAGTGTTAGGATACAATAATGCCTGTTTATTTTTTAGATATCTATTAACTACACTCCTAAATCCAGTTAATGGGTCTTCTCTAATTTCTAAGTCTATCTTTACTTCTTTAAAGTTATTTTTGGGGCTATTAAAGACAACAGTTTCACTATATTTTTTAAACTCTATCATAAAATGCTCCTTATTAAATGGCTATAGGTTCTTTTACTTACACCAATTACTTATGTGACTATAAGGAAATCTAAAATAATTTTACATGTACACTAACTTAGAGGAATCTCTTTATAGTCTTTTTATTAATTTAAAATTAAGTTATTATATCTAGTTGGATTCATTTTTACTTATTTCAATTAATAATGTCAAAGATATTTAAATAAAAATGAAAATATGGGAAAGTTTTGATATGCTCTGTATATTATAAAAATAGGTCTATTATTGTTGAATGGTATTGATATTCAATATTTCTTACCTTTTTTAATAGAGGTGCTAATGGTCTAAAATCTGGAATATCTTTTTCCGATATATCCTTAAGACAATATGCAATTTCTCTCCATTTGAAACCTATTTGTTTCATAAGGTCTGGAAGTCCCCTGGTTTTTAATATATTGAGATAATGGCTGGCTTCACGTAAGAATTTTGAATACATTAGTCTAAAACCTCCGCCTCCAGTACCTCTCTTTTCAATAATTTGATAAGTAAACCTAGAACACCATTGCCAATCCTTAAAATTGGACCATGCTTCATATTCTGAAATCCAAGAATCAAGGGCCAATATCCCTGAATAGGGAATTTTTGGGTCCAATATATTTAGACTATTTTTAACTATAGACTTTTTAATGACCTCGTCCATATCCTGAGGTAATTTTAGATACTTTGTGCCAAACTGGTTGCCTTTACCTTTGAAAAAACCCAAGGGAAAATATAGGGCCTTTTTCATGGCAGAAAATTCTACTTCTACTAGGCGAGATCTCTCTGTGTCTGAAACAAAGAAAGTCTTGTTTTTAAGGTCATATCCCCACACTACTATTGCGTGTCCAGGGAAGTGGGTACTAGAATTGAAATACGGTAAATAATATATGTCTGTTTGTACAAGTACTGGAATTTCTTGATTTATTTTTTGAATTAAACCCATGATGGCATCATTTGGATTGTCAAATTGTTCAAATTCAAAGGGGATGTTAAAATTTTTAAAAAAACACGATTCAAGATCAAGGCTTCGCAGGTGGAATAAAATAGAAGGGGCATTAGGTATGCCTTTTACATACCATATTCCCAATCCCTGTCCAATGCCAAAACACATGGGTTCGCTCATACTTATCCCATGATACGCTACAATATCACGTATACTAGTGCTTGCGCAATGTCTACCTGGTATGTGGTAAAATGGAAGTATTTTCTTTGTCCCTAACTTCTTAAACATATATTATAAAATTTTAGGCCTTATGAATATTAAGAGCTCTCTTTTTTCCTTGCTCTTGAACCTACTCTTAAATATATTTCCAATTATAGGTATTTTTGAAAGAAAAGGTACTCTATTTTGTTGATTCGACTGACTAATCCTCTGCACTCCTCCAATAACTATAGTCTGTCCGTCCTTTACCATTAATTTTGTTGTGGCTTGTTTGGTTTCAATATCTTCTCCACCTGCAACAGGGCTATCGTCAGAAATTGTAATATCTAGTATGAGGTTATTATCAGGGGTAATTTGAGGGAGTACAGATAGTTTTAGTACAGCATCTTGATACTGAGTAGTGGTCCCCCCACTTTCAGATTCAGTTTTTGTAGCAATTTTGGTTCCTTGAACAACTTCTGCCCGATGGTTATTTAAGGTTATAATCCTTGGGGAAGATATAGTGCTTACTTCTCCTTTGGTCTCTCCTAGACTGAGTTCTGCATCAAGTGTAAAGAAATCTGAACCACTTATTTTTGAAATAAAACCTCCTATCCCAAAGTTGGTAGTTGCATCAGTTGGAAGATTAATGGCAAATCCGCTGGGGTCCACATCTGTACTAGGAGTTATAGATCCTTGTGTTCCATAAAGACCTAAATCAAATTTTGGCCCTCCATAAGATGCACCTGTCTTAAATCCTCCTCCCCATTTTATTCCAAGTCCTCTTTGAAAGGATTTTGATGCATATACTACTCGGGCCTCTATAAGGACCTGTTTTTCTGGTTGATCTAATCTTTTTAGCACCTTGTATAT
>JALWFY010000069.1 GCA_027013815.1 Desulfohalobiaceae bacterium
GCTATTTGTTAAATTTTGAATTATAAATTTTGAATTTTGAATTAAAATAAGGAACAAAATCTCTTTTAAAAATTAATCCAAAATCCAAAATTCAACATCCAAAATCATATTGGAGCCCTTTAGCCTTCAGCCACCTTTCATATTAACCTGCAGTCTTCAGAACTTTAGTTTGGTACATACTTATGCTAATAAGTTTAAATAATTCCATGCAAAGGACCACCTCTTTCCCCAAGTTTTAATATTTTTTTTACAACCTCCTGGTCCTCTTCAAGGGGTGGGGCATGGTAGGTCTTTAACCTGGCATCTATTATAAGAGGGCCACTACACCCCCAGTGCTTACACTCCACTCTCGCGTCCCCACCGTATATATCAGTAGCAGGATCTGACCTAGTAAAGGTTACCCATAAAAAATTATCCCAATCTTTAGCAGTAAAATCCACATCATCTACCACTACTACCAAGGGGAATCCATGTAATTGGGCTTGTCCCAATATATTTTGTAGCTCAACTATTTTCTCGTCTGATATATTTCTCTCCTTTTTATGTCTTGGGCCTTTTATTAACAAAATGCCAGGATAAAATACCTTGAGGTTAGAAAAACCTTGTGGGAGTTCTATATCCTTATCTAAAGTCTTAGACAAAGTCCTTTTTTCCTCTCCAGCTACACTGATAATTATTTTTGAACCCTGATTTAGGCTAATTCCAGAATAATCCAAAGTATCCATTGTGGTCCTTGTTATAAAATGAAGATCCCGAGATAAGTCTATCCTTTTTAGTACATGAGAAAAAAATCCAGGTATATCCTTTGTTGAGAGGTAAGGATTGTCCTGGCTTGCTGCTATAATAACATATTTTGACAAAGAGGTCTGTGTGGAGCCTAGCAAAGAGAGTCCACAAGTTATAATCTCTTGGGGCAATCTCTGGCTTTCAAAGGGCACATAGGTTTCTCTGGCTATAGCGAGTAATAAAGGGTGTACCCCTGCTGCATCAACTGCATAGATCTCTTGAACCCCATTGAATACCCTTTTAACAAAGGGCCCTACAATCTCATGAATCACTTCCCCAATTATTGAATCCTCTTGTGGAGGTCTACCAACAGTAGTAAATGGCCAGATTGCATCCTTTTTATAATAGAGTTTTTCAACTGTAAGTACAGGAAAATCATGTACTAGACTATAATATCCCATATGATCTCCAAAGGGGCCTTCTGGCTTTACTTTCCTGTTTTTTACATGCCCAACAATACAAAAATCTGCGTTTCTAAGGATAGGTAAATGATGTTTTCCCTTGTAAAACCCTATTCTATGGCCAGCCAAAATCCCTGCAAAATACACCTCTGGGATCCCTTCTGGAAGAGGCATAATAGCAGCAAGGGTCATTGCTGGTGGCCCTCCAATAAATATATTTACCTTTAAATCAATTCCCCTATCTATGGCCTTTTGGTGATGGACCCCAATCCCCCTATGTATCTGATAGTGGAGTCCAACCTCTTTGTCCTTTATGTATTCATTCCCACTTAGTTGTATCCTATACATACCTAAATTTGAAGACTTAAAACCAAGTCTATCAGGGTCTTCAGTATATACTTGAGGTAATGTAATATAGCCCCCTCCATCCTTGGGCCAGGATATAAGACAAGGTAGGTCTGATACCTTGCACTCACCATAAGTAACAGGAGCATCTTTATTTACAACCTTTGGCAGGACACAAATACCCATCTTTGTCAGATAGAGCCAAGCCCTTGGGTCTTTTATAATGGCCCTGGGATCTTTAAAATATTTAGATAGCCTGTCCCATTTCTTAAAAAAATCTCTAAATATAAACCTCACCCTTTGTTTTGTACCAAAAATATTTCCCAGCATGGGAAACCTAGAGCCCTTTACCCTTTTAAACAAAAGGGCGGGACCCCTATTTTTAAAGACACGCCTTTGTATAGCAGGTATCTCAAGCCTTGGGTCAAACTCTTGTTCAATAACTACAAGCTCACCATGTTTTAATAGGTCTTTGACACAACTTTTCAGATCTAAGTATCCCATTTCTACAAATCTATATAAATATCAGTTTTTTCTATTCTATTTTTCATCCATTTTTTCACATTCTCCTTAAACATCTTCCTTGTTACAGGAATTAATAGGAGCAAACCCAAAATATCAGTAATTAACCCTGGTGTAAGTAACAATATCCCTGCCACAAATATCAAGGATGCATCCACTAATTCCTCTGCTGGCATAATACCCTGCATCATGCTTTCCCTTATCTTGTACAGGGTCTTAAGTCCTTCCCTTTTAGCAAGATAGGCACCACCAACTGCTGTTATTACAACCAACATAATGGTATTTAACGGACCAATTATCCCCCCTATTTTGATCAAAAAATAAAGTTCTATTAATGGAACTAAAAAAAATAACAAGGCTAATTGAAACATAACTTTCTCCTTTTATATAATTAAAGTGCCACTATCCCTTCGATTTTAGCAGCCATTTTATATATTGTAATAACCTCTTCTGAGGATTTCATAAAGCACCTGGCAGTGATGCTAACAAATCTTCCATTCTTTGAACTCCTAACCCTTATCTCTTCTCCTTTAAATAAATCCAAGACCTTCTTCTTTTTATCTTTAGGCACTATAAACTTAAACAAATAATATTCAGGAAACAAGTGTCTATCATCTAAGATTTCTTTAAAGCCCTCCCAGGAAAATCCTTCTGCTCCCATATTCCCTCCACTCTTAAAGTAAAGCAAAACTTCTCTTTACCTTGGCCTTTCAGGCCATCTTTATAATAATAAAATCCTTATAAAGTTCCAAAAACTGCTACAGCAATATTCTTTGCTTCTTGCCAAACCTTTAACTCTCTAAAATTACCTAAAGCCCACCACCTAATACCTAATATTTAATAATTCACAAGTGATAATTAGGGATATATTTTTTGATAAGTTTTTTTAAATCTAAAATCATAGTTTTGTAGTCTCTTCTATTATATATCAACTCCTTAAATCCCCTTATAAGCTCCTCTATTTGTTCAGCTGAATATGCGGTGTTACCCTTTGTTAAGTAAATATTCTCATGTTTTGTTGAACAAATTTTTTCTTGTTCAGTAAACAACTCTTCCCTTAATTTTTCACCAGGCCTAAGTCCAGTAAAAACTATATTTATATCTTTATATGGCGTGAGTCCATGAAACTTTATAAGTTCTTCAGCCAATTTTACAATACTAACCTCTTGTCCCATATCTAGTACAAAAATTTCTCCCCCATGTCCAAATGCCGATGCCTGTAAGACCAAAGATACTGCTTCAGGGATTGTCATAAAATATCTCTTCATCCCCCTGTGTGTAACGGTAAGCGGCCCACCTTGTCTTAACTGCTCCAGCCATATGGGGAGGACACTCCCCCTACTACCAAATACATTGCCAAATCTAACACTAATAAAATCACATCCTTTTGTGCCATTATATGCTTGACATATAAGCTCTCCTAGCCTCTTAGTCGCTCCCATAATACTCTTTGGATTAACTGCCTTATCCGTGGAAATAAAAATAAATTTTTCCACCCCATAGAAAGCAGCTCCAGTTACTATATTTTTTGTACCTAAGACATTTGTCTTTATTGCCTCTATTGGATATAATTCCATCATAGGTACATGTTTATAAGCTGCAGCGTGGAAAAGCACCTGTGGCAGATGCTCTCCCATAACTTGAAAAATCTTTTCCTTATCTCTTATATCCCCAATAACTGGATATAGACAACCAGTTTCTCTTAACCGTGGAAATCTTCTAGCCAGCTTCCTCTCTAGCATAAACAAAGATGTCTCATCCCAATCAAAAAGTATTACTCTTTTTGGGTTAAAATGACAAATTTGATGAGAGATCTCAGATCCGATAGAACCAGCAGCACCAGTTATCATAACTATCTTGTCCTTTAAAAAATTTTCAATTGCAGTAAAATCTATCTGAATTGCACTCCTACCAATTAAATCTTCTATTTTTATGTCCTCAAGGGACATTACACTAATAGAAGGTTTATTGTATGAATAAATCTTTGGGACTATTTTTATGTTTTTAACACCTTTTTCTTTTGCAATTTTGTATATTTTCTTAACTGATTTATAATCAAGTTCTGGTATAGCAATAATAATTGCTTCAATGTTATATCTAGATATATAATCAGGTAAAAGACTTATTGGACCAGATACTAATACATTATGAATATAATTCCCTATTTTATTTTTATCATCATCTAAAATACATACTGGATAAAAATTTTTATATTTTTGTCTTATAATATCTCTTAATATCATTTCTCCCGTATTTCCTGCACCAATAATTATTGTATTATGACCATTTTTAATAGATTTTCTTTTTAAGATTTCTAAAAATATTCTTTTTGAAATTCTTATTCCAGATAAAAAAATAAAAGACAAAAGCCCATCTATAATAAATATACTACGTGGATACCATGTAAATGTTATTATATGAAATGATAATAAATTTAATATAGAAAACATAACAATTGCTTCAGATATAACTACACCTTTAATCGTATTAATTAAGTCATCTATACTGACATATTTCCAGGTTATATTAT
>JALWFY010000070.1 GCA_027013815.1 Desulfohalobiaceae bacterium
GTATTGGGCCTGCTTATGAAGACAAGGCAGCAAGGGTTGGTATCAGGGCATGTGATATCTTAGATAGGGATCTATTAATCTCAAAACTTGAAAGGGCATTAGCTGAAAAAAATGTGCTATTTAAATATTATTTTAATGCTGATCCCATTTTACCATCTCAGGTTATGGAGTTAATAGAAGATAAACTAAATAGAATAAAACCATACCTTGCAGATATATCCTCCCAGATTTTTGAAGCCGTTAGTTCTGGGAAAAATATACTGTTTGAGGGTGCACAGGGGACCCATTTAGATATAGATCATGGGACTTACCCATATGTTACTTCTTCTAATACTGTGGCATCCAATGTTTGCGCTGGTTCTGGATGTGGAATAAACCTTATAGATGAGGTAATAGGTGTTGTAAAGAGCTACACTACCCGTGTTGGTGGAGGGCCATTCCCAACAGAGCTAAAGGATGAGGTTGGTGATTATATTCAAAAAAAGGGCGGAGAATTTGGGGCAACTACAGGAAGAAAAAGGAGGTGTGGATGGTTGGATATGGTGATTTTGCGAGAGTCTGTTAGATTAAATGGGATTAGTTCCATTGCCTTGACAAAACTGGACGTTCTTTCTGGATTGGAGGAGCTAAAGGTGTGCACAAGGTATAGATATAATGGAGAGGAGATCATGTATCCCCCTCAGAGAGAGGATTCCCTTGCATATGTGGAGCCCATTTATGAGTCCATGCCTGGATGGGATGGAGATATATCTCAGGTAAAAGATTATAAGGACCTTCCCAGAGAGGCAAAGGGTTATATTAATTTTATAGAACAGAGCTTAGGGGTAGAGGTCAAGATAGTATCAGTTGGTCCAGATAGGTCTCAGACAATTTTTAAATAATAAACTAAAGTTTCTAAAACTGCATGTTAATGAAAGGTGGCAAAAGGCGAAAGGCTAAAGGCAAAAGGGTGAAGTATGAAGGATGAAGTATGAAGGCTAATTTTTATTCAGAATTCAGAATTCATAATTCAGAATTTAAAAGAATGGCTTAGGATTCAGAAAAAAAGTAAATTTTTTCACGTTTTTGAAATAAAAAGCATATAGGTCTAAGAAGGAGTGAAGAACAGTCTTAAAGAACATGAAAGGGTTATCCGTATACTGGATAAACTTTCCAAAGCTCCCCCCCGTGTACTTATATTAGAGGGGGGAGACCTATTTGATAGGGAAAAAATAGCAAAATATTGGTGTATGCTCTTTAGTTGTAAGGGACATATCAAGCCCTGCGTTGAGTGCAAAAACTGCGTAGATATCTTAAATAATAGATTCCCTGATGTTATTTGGTTAGATGGTAAGGATAAGAGCATACAAAAAAAGGAAGTAGAGGTTATTCAAAGGGAAAAGGATTTAATGCCCAGGTATGGGCGTTTTAAGATAACTGTGTTTAATGAGGCACAAAACTTGACTATTTCCAGTGCAAATTCCCTGTTAAAGTGGTTAGAGGAACCAAGGGATAAAAATCTATTTGTCTTGTTAGTCCCCTATAGATTGTATTTGCTCCCAACCATCCAATCGAGGGGCTTTATTCTTACTCTAAAATGGAAATCACCTGTAAAAAATGACTTGCACAGAGATGAGGTAATTGAACAACTTATAGGCTTTTGGAAAACAGGTAAGGGCCTTTTCAAAATTACACAAAAGAAAATGGATAGAGACCTCGTACGGTTAGTTGTGTTTGCCCTGCAACAAGCATTATTTGATTCTGTTTCACAAGGTGAAGGAGGTGTTTTAAATGAATTTTTTGCATCAAGGATAAGTAAAAAGAATTTATGGAACCTAACTTATTTTACAGATCATGCCCTGTATATGCTCATGTCCAATGTGTCTCCATCTACTACCTTGGAATGGTTGGCCCTACATTTTTATGTGGCTCTATCTTCAAAATATTGAGGTGTTTTTATCTCAACCCTTTACTCTATTTTAACTCTGCCTTGCTTTCGTGCCCAATCCATTTGGGAGCAGTATACCACCTCTCAATTCCATGGATCTAGCAACACCACACCACTTTCTTCCATATCAGAGGTATTTCGCGTAACTACAGTCATATTAAAAACCAGTGCTGTAGCTGCAATAAGTCCATCAATTGCTGGCATTGATTTACCTCGGAGTTCAGCCTTACCCTGAATCTGTCCCCACGTCATAGCAACTTGTTCATTTACAGGTAAAATTCTACCGCTAAAGCGTTCTTGCAGATCGTCGGTTAACCAAAGATGCAGTTCCTTTTTTCTTTTTTTATTTTTTACTTTTTCAATCCCTTTTGATATTTCACCCAAGGTAAGAACACTGATATAAAGATGATTTTCCTTTTGACTTTTTAACCAACTTAGAACTTTAAAATTTGGTTTGGACTTGATAACTTCGCCAATTACACAAGTATCAATAAGATATTTCATAGTATTATATCGCGTGGCTTATCTTTTTGACGTAAGGCGGAAAAATTTATTTCAGATTGAGCCAAAGGAGATTTTCGCAAAAATTCAATTAAATTGTCTTCAGGAAGAACCATTTTTTTGTAATCCTCAAAAGATAAAATAACTACAGCTTCTTTTCCGTGCTTAGTAACAATCTGTGGGCCAAATTTTCTTGCCCTTTCTACTAACTGACTAAATTTATTTTTTGCTTCTTGTAACTGCCATCTTTGTTCATTCATAATAAAGCCCCTTATTTTCGTCTAGTCTGTCTAGATTTTAAGTTAAATAAAAAAATTGTCAAGCGAGTTTATCTTCAAATATAGGCCTCTATCAAAGTCGGCATTTTCAAAAATTTCAAGGGACCTGCTCACAAGCGGATGAAATAATATATTATAGGCTAAAGTCAAAAGGCTAAGGGTCAAAATCTTTCCTTTAGCCCTTAGCCTTTTGACTAATTTTTTGCCGTTTTTTTCTTCTATGTCCTTTACTCTTAATTATCTCAATTTCTTTGTTTTTCCTCACCTTTTTAAACTTACCTATTAAAAATCTCTATAGGATTTGTGATATATATAAGCCTTCGTACCTCAGGGGGATATTTAAGATTGGTAATAAACTTATCTTAGCCATAATTGCTCTTTCCTTTTATCAAACCCTCTCCCATTCAAAATTAACGATATTTTTCTCCTTTGAGCTAAATTCTATGCCTACTAAATATATACTTTCTGTTTTACTTACATATTTCTCATGATATTTCTTTGATTTTATCTGGCTTAATGCTTCTCCCTTTTCCCCATCTACCTTAAATTCTATGATGTAGACTTTATCATTTAACAATACACTTAAGTCTATCCTTCCATGATTTGTTACATCCTCTCCAATTATATCAAATCCTAAAGATTGCAAATACACATACACAACACTGGCATAAAAACCCTCATATCCCTCTATGTTGTTTTTTGTGTAATAAGTGTAGGGAATAGAGGCAAAGATGGAAATCAGGGCCTGTTTGAAGGCAGGTAAATCTTCACTAAAAAGGGCTTTATAAAGGGAATGTTTGTTTCTGGTATAAGAGGTCTGCTCCATTAAGTAGTCCAAGATGTAATCATTGAAAGCAATTTTTATCTCTTTATTGGGAATTTTGAGTTTATATTCTATTCCAAAAGGACTTTCTATTGCTTCATTAATTGTCAAATAACCGCTTTGATATAAAATAACTTCAATATCCAATTTCTCTATATCAAAACTGCTAATAAGCCTATCATCCATCACAATGTCTGAAAGACGAGGCAGGAAATATCTGTTTTGCTTGATTAATTTGATCAAAAATGAAGGGGTCCCTGTCTCAAACCAGTAATTTCTGAAAATATAATTCTCTTCAATAAAATTCAAAATATCAAAGGGATTATAAAGCTTATCTTTTAAAAAATAATACCCATTATACCATTCTTTGACTCTTTCTAAATCCACTCCCTCAAGGTAGTCTTTAAAAGATATTTCTATATCCTTTTGGGTATAACCACAGATATTGCCAAATTTTGGATTTAATGAGATGTCCTTTAACATGTTGAGGCCACTAAATATAGAGGCTTTAGAGAACTTGCTCACCCCTGTTAAAAAGGCAAATCTCACATACGCGTCATTTTCTTTGATAATACTATATAACCCCTTTAAATATTCACGATTTTTCTTTGCCTGCTCAGTATCTTCTATAACATCCAAAATGGGTTTGTCATATTCATCTATTAAAATTACTACCCTTTGATTGTATTTGCGACATGCACCTTTGATTAATTCATCAAAACACGCTGGCATATAATCCTGATTCCTACATTTAATACCCAACCTGAGCTGGTTATCATAAAAGATCTCTTTGGCCATTGTCTTAAGGTTTTCTAGGCTCTGAAAATTCCCAGCCCAGCTTATTTTGATAACAGGATATTTCTCACTAAAATCCCATTTGTCATAAATATATAGTCCCTTAAAAAGCTCCTTATTCCCTTCAAAGATCTCTTTTAGTGTGTCCAAAAATAAACTCTTTCCAAAACGCCTAGGACGCGACAAGAAAACATAATTATATTGGGTTATTATCTCATAAGCTTCTTTTGTCTTATCTATATAAATATAATCATCC
>JALWFY010000071.1 GCA_027013815.1 Desulfohalobiaceae bacterium
ATTGAGACAGAGTTTTCAAAAAAATTATCCGAGTTGGCAGGGTGTGAGGAGCACTTTGAAATCAAAATAAATGAGCTTTTTTCTCAGATATCTACGAGCTCTTTATTGGAAAAAACTAGTGATGTTGGCTCCTCGTTTGAGCTTGATAAATCCCTTCCTGCTTCTTTTGTGCCCTTTAGGAACCTTTTTTTTATTACCTCTGCTGCGTCTATTGCTTATTTATATGGAATAAAAAATATTGTTGTAGGAGTATCCCAGACAGATTTTAGTGGATATCCTGATTGCAGAAATACATTTATAAAGTCCATAAATGCTACACTAGAATTAGCAGTTGACTCCTCGTTTGAAATTCATGCACCCCTTATGTATCTTTCAAAAAAAGAGACAGTTCTACTTATGAAAGACTTAGGTCATTTAGATTGGTATAAATATACCCATACCTGTTATGAAGGAAAAAGGCCTGCATGTGGAAAATGCCCTGCATGTAAACTTAGGCTCAATGGATTTTACGAAGCAGGTATTGAAGATCCCATAGAATATGAAAAATAGATAACCTATGGAGGTAAGACATGGACGAGTTAGATGAGTTTTGTGTTAGTGTTCAGTATGACATGGATAAACAGGTAGAAAAACAATATGGAAAAGAGGTTTTAGAGGTATGGCAAAACTTAAAATATTTTAATACCCTGGAAAAGGGAGATGGGGAAGGAAAGGTTACTGGTTCATGTAGAGACACAGTAGAAATTTTTATAAAGGTAGAAGGAGACAAGATAGTTGATATTTCATATTGGACAGATGGTTGTGTTGCAACTGCAGTTTGTGGGTGTGTAGTATGTGAACTCGCCCTTGGAATGTCCCTAGAAGATGCTGAAAAGATAAGTGGAGAAGACGTCCTATCTAGGTTTCCAAAGATGCCTGACAACCATAAACATTGTGCTTACCTTGCAGCAAACACCTTACATGAGGCAATTGGTGATTATTATAAACGCCAGTCAAAGAAACAAGCTAATTAACCATGATTAGTGATATTTTGTATTAGGGAACAGCATATGGTGTGTGGTTCCCTGATATGTATTGTATATCATTTAATCCCTTATAATGATAGTACTATCTACAGCTACAGGCATGCCTTGTTTGTTAAAGCAGATGGGATTTATGTCTATTTCTATTATATTGGTGTTTTGAGCCCCTAGCTGGGACAGCTTGACAATAAGATCTGCAAGGGAATCCTTGTCAACCTGGGGAAGCCCCCTCACATTGGTTAAGATCTTCTTGGCCCGGATATCTTCAACCATTTTCATGGCCTCAAATTTGTCTATTGGTGCTAGCCTAAAGGTAGTGTCTCTTAATATTTCAGTAAAGATACCCCCAAGCCCAAACATCACACAAGGACCTATGATGTTGTCCCTTAAAAATCCAACCATAACTTCCCTTTGATTATTTATCATTTCCTGGACCAAGATCTTTGAATTTGGCAACCTGTTTTTTATGAGGTTGTATACATATTCTGTTTCTTCATTGGATTTTACGTTTAAAAAGACCAAACCTTGTTCTGACTTATGTGCAAGCCCATCCATACATGCCTTTATAACAACAGGGTATCCAAGCTCATTGATTGCCTTTTTTGTCTCATATAAGTCTTGTGCCAGGATTTCTCTACATACCAATATGCCTGTTTTTTTTAATATTTTTTTACTTTCATATTCAGATAATATTTTAGTATCATTCATATTTTTTCCCTTAGGCATTATAAATTTATTATTTTTCCTTTGTTTATGAATAATTTGTTATTGTGTTTTGTATGATTTTATTTTTTGGTAATCCCACAGGGCCTTCATACATGTAACTGCCCTTTTCATTCCCAATATAACTGGTATATTATTATCCTGAAGATATTTTATAGCAGGGTCTTCAGGACCTGTTAGAGATGAAAAAATAATTGGCTTATTTATATTATTCTTAAATTCAATGAGCTTATCACATGCTTGCATACAATATTTATCCATAAGAGCAAGTAATTCTGTGGGTAAATTATCTATCTTGTTTTTAATACTCTCTATCTTTTCCCTCATATGCATGGGACCAAATAAGCCATATATAATGATACCTCCGATGTTTTCTCTTTCAAGGACAATTTTTGGGAGTTTATAGAGCAATAAATCATAGTCAAAGCTCATTGTAATATCTATGGGGTTTTTTAATGCAGATATTGACGGTGTTATTTCCCCAATGCACTTTTGTGTCTCTAGAGATAACTTCGGGACCCTCAACCCTTGCCTTTCGCATTGATCAGCCAGACATGCCCCAGGTCCTCCAGAATTGGTGATAATACATATCCTGTTGTTATTAAGAGTCGGTTGGGTGGACAACACCAGTCCAATGTCAAATAGTTCTATAATGGACTCTGCCCTAATAATCCCTGTTTGTTTAAATAGGCCATCATATAATTCGTCTTTTGCAGAAAGGGATGCTGTATGGGAGATAGAGGCCCTTGCCCCTGCCTCAGTGCCTCCTGCATATACTGCTATTATGGGTTTTTTAGGGGTAATCCTTTTGGCTACTTTTAAAAATTCTCTGACCCTTTTAATACCTTCAATATACAATGCAATTGTTTTAGTAGCCGGGTCTTTTCCTAAATATTCCAAACAGTCAACAAGGTCTATGTTTGCTTGATTACCTACACTTATGGCCTTGCTTATCCCAAGGCCTATGTTTGAAAAATAGTGCAATGTCTGAGTTATAAAACTTCCACTCTGGGATATTATACCCAGGTGTCCAGGCCTGTTTTTTATCACAAAAAAGGTAGTATTAAGTCCGTTTTCTGGGTTAACTGCCCCAATGCAGTTTGGTCCCAAAAATCTTATATTGTATTTATTGGCAATCTCATTGATCTCTTTTTCAAGTCCTTTACCTTTTTTCCCCATCTCAGAATAACCAGCAGTAATAATTATTGCGTGTTTTATGCCTTTTTCTCCAGCTTGTTTGAGTAACGCAGGGACCATGGTGTTTGGGACCATTATGACCAAAAGATCAACTGGTCCTGGCAAATGGAGTATGGATTTATAGGTATGGAGTCCTAATACCTGTTTTCCCGTTGGATGGATAGGATATATTTTACCCTTAAAAGTCCCGATTAAGGAGAGTAAATGGAGTGCTCCTGGTTTTGCAAGATTAGAAGATGCCCCAACAAAGGCAATAGATTTGGGATTTAATATTGTGTGTAAAGGGTGTTCCATTATATTTATCCTTTATTTTTTTTCTATTCCTTCTAAATACATGTCAGCAATCTGGTCTATCACTTGTCCTAAGGACAAATTTTTATTTGGTTTAAACCAAAAATAAAGCCAATGCAAGGCACTTATGATTGAAAAGGTCATAACAGTGGGGTCAAATTTTTTTATAAGCCCTTGTTCCATGAGTTCCCTTAAAAAATTCTTCAATTGATGCACATTTTCATTTTCCTTGTCCAAGATGATTCTTTTTCTGTCAGGGGATAAAAATTCTATCTCATGTAACAATATCTTGTTAAAATTTTTGTTTTTCAAATAAGTAGTTGCATATTCAAACATAATGTCTTTTATCTTTTCTTTTAAAGGGACATTTGACCTTTTGTTTCTATCAATGGCCTGTCTCATGTTTTCTATAAGCTCATCTGCACCCCTAATACATATTCTAAATAGAATTTCCTCTTTATTCTTAAAATGATGATAGAGTGCTGCCTTGCTAATTCCCACCCTTTCAGATATCTCTCTAGTAGTTGCCTTTTCATAACCCTTTTCATAAAAAAGGTCTTGAGCAGCTCTTAATATTTCAAAGGCAGTGTCATGTAGACTTTCTTTTTTCTTATCCATAATATATAGTCCTCTTAATTTGGATTCTTGTTCAATGTTTAAAGGAATTTTATAACAGAAAATTTTACTTGATAAAGATGTGGGCCTTAATATAGATATAAAAAATTTAGAGAAGCCCAACTGGGCGCTCATTAAATAATAAATCGTTTAGAATGTCAAGGAAGGGTTGGGTGGTTTAAGTATTTATTAGGTATGCTTATTTTGTATCTAATTTACTTAATGATATTTTTTGTAGTTATTTTCTTGCATGGGCATAGGGTGTTGAGTTTGTATTGGTTATATGTTAGTCAAAACAGACTTGAATTTTTGGATTGAATATAATTTTGGCAATAAAAAATGTTAGTTAGGAGGCTTTTTTATGGATTATAAAAATTTACTTTTTGAGGTCAATGAGTTTGGAATTGGGATCCTTACCTTAAATAGACCAGATAAACTAAATGCCTTTAATAAAGAGCTAGTGGTAGAATCTATTGATGTAATGGAGAGGGTGAATAAAGATAAAAATATAAGGGTGTTAGTGGTTACAGGTGCAAAGGGGGCATTTTCTGCTGGGGGAGACATCACCTGGTTACTTGAATCAAAAGAGACCTTGCAGAAAAAAGAGATAATGGATTACACAAATGAGATGGTAATGTGTTTTGATAAGGTAAAGAAACCCATAATTGCTTCAGTGAATGGGGTGGCAGCAGGGGCTGGTACGGCCATTCTTA
>JALWFY010000072.1 GCA_027013815.1 Desulfohalobiaceae bacterium
TGAATTTTGGATTTTGGATTAATTTTTAAAAGAGATTTTGTTCCTTATTTTAATTCAAAATTCAAAATTTATAATTCAAAATTTAACAAATAGCCCTTAACCATTATGAACAATGGGTTAGAATTGAAAAAAACGTAAATTTTTTTCACGTTTTTCAGAGGAAAAACATATATAAAACTAATGGAGATAAGCCATGGCAAGAAATACAAATGATCCCTCTGCTATGAAGAAAGAGGCATTAAAGACAGCCCTGTCCACTATTGAAAAGAAATATGGTCAGGGTTCTATTATGTATTTATCAGACGATGCACATCAAAAGGTGCCAGTGATACCAACAGGTTCTATTGGGTTGGACCTTGCCCTGGGGATTGGGGGGATACCAAGGGGGAGGGTGATAGAGATATATGGACCAGAATCCTCTGGTAAGACCACCCTTGCGCTCCAGATTTTAGCTGAGGCCCAAAAAACAGGAGGGGTTGGGGCATTTATAGATGCAGAACATGCCCTAGATGTGAACTATGCAAAGAGGATTGGGGTAAATACCGAGGAATTGTTGATTTCTCAACCTGATTATGGGGAACAGGCACTTGAGATCTGTGACCTTTTAGTGAGGTCTGGGGCACTAGATGTAATTGTCATTGATTCAGTTGCAGCCCTAATACCCCAAGCAGAACTTGAAGGGAATATGGGGGATTCCCAGGTTGGTTCCCAGGCAAGGCTTATGTCCCATGCAATGAGAAAACTTACAGGCTCTATTCATAGGTCCAAGACTGCAGTAATATTTATCAATCAGATAAGAATGAAAATAGGTATGGGTGGTTTTGGATATGGCTCTCCTGAGACCACTACTGGTGGTAATGCCCTTAAGTTTTATTCCTCAGTGAGGATGGATATAAGAAAGATCCAGACCTTAAAGGACAAAGATGAGGTTTACGGAAACAGGGTTAGGGTGAAGATCGTAAAAAACAAATTGGCACCACCATTTAGGGAAGCGATGTTTGATATCTTATATGGACTTGGGATTTCAAGGGAAGGGGAATTAATAGACATGGGAGTGGAACACGGTGTTATAGAAAAGAGTGGTTCTTGGTATGCGTTTGGTTCTGAAAGGCTAGGTCAGGGTAAAGAAAATGTAAGGGCATATCTACAGGAAAATCCAGATATTAGACAAAGGGTGGAGGACGCCCTGCTCATTGCCCTTGGTCTAAAACAAGAGCAAGGGGTTGAAGGGGCACACGAGGAAGTTGACAAGGATAAGGTGTAATTAGAAACACAAAAAAAACAAGGAGATGGGGCATTGATTACTTCAAAAGAGATCCGTAACAGTTTTTTGAATTTTTTCAAGAAAAATGGTCATGAGGTAGTTCCCAGTTCCTCTCTGGTCCCAGCAGATGATCCCACATTGCTCTTTACCAATGCAGGAATGGTGCAATTTAAAAAGGTCTTTTTAGGACAGGAAAAAAGGCCTTACAAAAGGGCAACTACTGCACAAAAGTGTCTCAGGGTAGGTGGGAAACACAATGACCTTGAAAATGTGGGAAGGACAAGGAGGCACCACACCTTTTTTGAGATGCTTGGGAACTTTTCCTTTGGAGATTATTTTAAAGAGCAAGCCATTGAATTTGCTTGGACATACCTTACAAAAGAGTTGGGACTTGAAAAACAAAGGCTTTATGTGACTGTATTTAAGGACGATGATGAGGCAGCAGGGTTATGGCAGAAAATAGCAAACATTCCTGCATCCAGGATCTATCGACTTGGTGAAAAAGACAATTTTTGGGCAATGGGAGATGTGGGTCCATGTGGTCCATGTTCTGAGATATTAGTGGATCAAGGAGAACATATGGCATGTGGCCCAAATTGTGAGATAGGGGTATGCGATTGCGATAGGTATTTAGAGGTCTGGAACTTGGTGTTCATGCAATTTAATAGAGATGAGTCTGGTAATCTAACCCCATTGCCAAGGCCAAGCATTGATACTGGGATGGGCCTGGAGAGGATAACTGCCATATGTCAGGGGGTTTATTCAAATTTTGACTCAGACCTTTTTAAGGGCCTTATAGAATTTACCTCTTCCCTTGCCAATGTGAGATATGGGAAAAATGAAGATATTGATACTGCCTTGAGAGTGATTGCAGACCATTCAAGGGCAATGTCATTTATGATTGCAGATGGGATTTTACCCTCAAATGAAGGCAGGGGTTATATTTTAAGGAGGCTTATTCGCAGGGCATTTAGGTTTGGTAAATTTTTAAAACTAGAGGATCCATTTCTTGCAGAGGTGATTGAGAAATTGTCTCAAGAGATGGGGGATGTTTATCCAGAGATAACACAAAATCTAGAATTTGCCCAAAGAGTAGTGACTTCTGAGGAGGAAAATTTCTCAAGGACCTTAGATAAGGGACTTGTGCGTTTGCAAGAAGAACTGGATAAATTAAAGAAAAATAATCAGAGTGTAGTCCCAGGGGATGTACTATTTAAGCTCTATGACACATATGGGTTCCCAATTGACATAATAAGGGACATTGGGGAAAAGCAAGGGTTTTTAGTAGATGAACACGGCTTTGAAAAAGAGATGAAAAAACAAAGAGAGAGGTCAAAGGCCCATTGGGCAGGTATGGGTGCAGTGAATGGGGCCAAGTTGTTTGAACCTATTATTAAAAAATCTATTAAATCTATATTTACTGGATACGAGGTTTTAAAGGACAGGGGAGAGGTCATAGCCATAGTTTCTCTGGAAGGTAGAGAACAAGATGTTATTTCTAAGGGAGATAAGGGATATATTGTCTGTAATAAAACCCCATTTTATGGAGAGTCTGGAGGACAGGTTGGAGATAAGGGGATTATAAGAAATGATCATGCTAAGGCCAGGGTGTTGGATACATTAAAGCCAACTCCCACCTTAATAGTACATAGTGTAGAGATAATAGATGGGAAGATCTATTTAGGAGATATGGTTGATCTAGAAGTGGATCAAGGGCTTAGAACCTCAACTGCTAGGAATCATACCTGTACTCATCTACTACATGCAGCACTTAGGAAGGTATTAGGAGAACACGTAAAACAATCTGGTTCCTATGTGGCCCCAGATAGGCTTAGGTTTGATTTTACCCATATTAAGTCCATGAGTGAGGAAGAGATCCAAGAGGTGGAGGATCTTGTAAATAAAAATATAATGGAAAATAGAAAGGTAATAACAAAGATAATGCCGTATGAGGAGGCAGTAAAGAGCGGGGCTATTGGCTTATTTGAAGAAAAATATGGAGATGAGGTCAGGGTAGTGGAAGTTGATGGGGTATCAAAAGAGCTTTGTGGCGGCACCCACCTAAAATATACAGGTGAAGCTGGTAGTTTTTATATTGTCTCAGAGAGTTCTGTTGCCGCAGGGATTAGGAGGATAGAGGCTGCAGTTGGGTTTAATGCTATTTCTCATTTTAGAGATTATAAAAATACAGTGGATGAGATTACCTCTCTTTTAAAGGTACCAAAGGAAAAGGTTAAAATCAAAATCGCTAGTTTGCAGGAAGAGATAAAAAGATTAAATAAAGAAAAAGAACAACTTGCAAAAAAAGGATTATTTTCAGGAGAAAAAGACCTTTTAGATGAGGTCCAAGAGATTTCAGGGATTAAGGTACTTACAAAAAAGATTGACCTTCCTTCAGGAGATCTAAACACCCTTAGGAATATTATGGATGGAATCAGGGATAGATTAAAATCAGGGGTAGCGCTCTTAGGTGCAAGTGATGGGAAAAAGGCATATTTGCTTCTCTATGTAAGTCCTGACCTCCATAGCCGTTTTACTGCCCCAAAATTGATAAAGGAGTTAGCAAAAGAAGTAAAAGGAGGTGGAGGAGGAAGAGACGACCTGGCACAGGCAGGTGGGAGTTATCCCCAAGGATTGGACAGGGCAATGGAAAAATTAAAAGAAATAATAAGCTAAGGGGTTAGGTTGAATACATGAAAAGCTATGTAGGGGTTAAGTTCAGGGATCACGGACAGGTCTATTTTTTTGTAAACAATGGCCTAGAACTTCAAAAAGGGGACTATGTCATAGTTTCAACTGAGGAAGGTATAGGGCTTGGACAGGTATGTGTTGTAAGGGATAAGTCTCCAAAAAATATCCTTGAACAAGATTTAAAACCCATAGACAGGATTGCAACTAAAGAGGACCTGGAAAAAGAGGAAAGCAACAAGGAACTCAGTAAAGAGGCTTATGAGTTTTGTAAAAAGAACATAGAAAAATTAGGGCTTGAAATGAAATTAGTGGATGTGGAAGTGAGGTTTGACAGGAGTAAGATGATCTTTTACTTCACTGCTCCAACTAGGGTAGATTTTAGGGAACTGGTAAAGGTTTTGGTTAGAAAATATCATACCCGTATAGAACTCAGACAAATAGGGGTTAGACATGAGGCCCAGATGGTGGGCGGAGTAGGGAATTGTGGCCGAATATGTTGTTGTAGGCTTTTTTTAAAAAAGTTTGAACCAGTTACTATAAAGATGGCCAAAGAACAACAGC
>JALWFY010000073.1 GCA_027013815.1 Desulfohalobiaceae bacterium
ATCTTTTTATTTCCATCTCATCTCTGGGATTCTTTAAGGGGAGAAAGATACTATCAATATTATGATATCCATCTCCCCTCTTATCTAATATCTTCAGATAAATATTGACCTTCGAAGGACAATAAAACTTCATATAATCCAATTTAAGGCCCTATTTTATTTGTTAGATAGGGGAATTGACCTAAAAATGGTCTGTCCCCTCCTCTTTATAAGCAACAAGATAGCTCCCCTTTTCCTCGCCTTTTTTATTACTTCCTTTAAATCATTAACACTTTCAAGGTCCTTAAAATTGGCCTTTAAAATTACGTCTAATGGCCTAATATCTGATTCATCTGCCTTTGAACCAGATTTAACATCAACTACAAGAAGGCCTTTATCTTCATCCAGATTATATCTCTCCACATCTTGAGGCGTCACTGGCCTAAGTTTCATACCCAAGATATACCCAGGCATAGTTGAAGATCCTTGTTCTGCAGATGCAACGTTAAGATGCCTTTCCCCCAATTTGACCCAGATATCCTTTATTTCTCCATTTCTCCAAATAGTTACTTTTGCCTCAGATCCTGGTCTCAATGCCCCTACTTGGATAGTAAGGTCACGAGAATTTTTGATTGGATGTCCATTTAGGGCTATTATTACATCACCAACTTTAATTCCTGCTTTTTCAGCCGGCTGTCCCTTTAAAACTGAAGCGACAAGTGCACCTTGGGGCTTTGAAAGACCCAATGCCTTGGCAGTATTTTCATCTACATCCTGAATAGTTATCCCAAGCCATCCCCTTTTCACCTTTCTATATTTCTTTAGCTGATATATAACCTTTTTGGCCATATTACTTGGAATGGCAAATCCAATACCCTGTCCACTAGCTACTATTGCTGTATTGATCCCAATCACTTCTCCCTTCATATTCAAAAGGGGGCCACCACTATTACCTGGATTTATTGATGCATCAGTTTGTAAAAAGTTATCATATGGTCCTTCTCCTATGACCCTCCCCTTTGCACTGATAATTCCAGCAGTAACTGTATGATCTAACCCAAAAGGATTACCTATTGCAATAACCCAATCCCCTGGTCTCATCTTGTCTGAATCTCCAAATTTTAGATAAGGTAATTTTTTCTTTACATCTATCTTTAAAAGGGCCAGGTCTGTCTCAGGATCAGTCCCTATTACCTTTGCTCTATATGCATGTTTTCCACCCTTTAAAATTACGTCTATTTTATCCGCCTTTGATACCACATGATTATTTGTAACAATATAACCATCTTCCGAGATTATAAAACCTGATCCCAATGCATGTTCCTTTCTTTTAGATGGAGGAACATTTTCAAAAAACTTCTTAAAGAATTCATTAAAGGGATCATTCTTACCAAAGGGAGAAAAAAACCTCATAATCTGACCTGGAACCTTAATCACCTTTACGGTGCTAATATTTACCACTGCTGGACTGGCCTTTTCTGCAAGGTCTGCAAAGCTAGGAAAACTTTTTGACCATAAAGCATTTGATGTAGCTGGCATTACAAAAAAGCACAACATACCTATAAGACATATAAGCCTTTTCATCTGATAACCCTCCTAAAACAGTTATAATTGTTCAACAGGTGTCCTAAAGAACTCCTCTATTATATGTGAATCTTCCTCCCTTGCTTTTACGCCCAATTCTTTTACCTTACCCTTACATACAAATCCCTTGTCTCCTAAATATACATAACCTCCAGATATCACCTTTGAATACGGTATTTGTTCCCTCATCTCCTCATGAAGGATCCGTTCAGGGAATATTATTGGCATGACCTCCCCTGAAAAATCCTCAAAGACTAAATATTTCATGACCAGCCTCCTTATGTGGCTTGAAGGGCCTCGTTGAGAAGTCCTATGGTCTCCATGGCTTCTACCTCGTCTAGCCTCCTCAAGGCAAATCCAGCATGTATTAGTATATAATCACCTACTTTAACCTCTTCATCCATGAGTAGCAATGATGCCTGAACCGTGCCATCCCCAACTCTGCAGAAGGCCACATTGTCTTCTATCTTCTCCACACGCAATGGTACTGCAATACACATATCATACTCCCTTTTATATAAGGCCTTGTTCTTTTAAGATATAATATAAATTTCTTATATCAGTTTCAATAAAATCTGGGTTTGATGCCCTCAGCTCTTCGAAACTACTATTTCCCGAAGCAACTGCCCCACTCTTTATCCCTGCCCTTTTTGCACATAAAATATCAATTGGATGATCTCCTACAAGCAATACCTGTTCTGACTGTACATCCATTCTCTTTATTGCCTCACTCACATGCACAGGGTCAGGCTTTACCTTGGGAACGTCTTCCCTTGTTAAAAAAAAGTCTACATAATCATCCAAATCCGGGAAAACTATTTTCACTGCTGGGGTACAATTTCTCGTAATGATTCCTAGCTTTATCCCACCTTGTCTCAGATTCATTAAAACCTGCTTTGTGTATGGGAATAGGCTCCCTCTCCTAGCAGCCCTCATCTCCATATCCACTAATATAAGCCTACACCTTGTGTTAAATTCCTTTGAAAGGTCTAAGTCTTTCATCTTTAGCCGATTGGTAAGCTCTTCAATACACTCCAACAGTGGATATCCCTCTAGCCCTTCGACCCTATATTCAAAAAATATCTCTGCAAGTAATAGAATCTTTCGCTTAATCTTTTCAAAATCTATTGTCAAATTGGCCAGAGTACCATCAAAATCAAAGACTAATCCTTTAAATTTCATAACCTTTTTGTTTTTATAAATCCAATTTTTTGGAAAAGAATAAGCCATAACCTAAAAAATAGCAAGTTTGAACAAACCATGCCAAGATACCACCCCATTTAATAAAAAAGTAGAACCTATTATGAATAATGTCTTCTCCTTTAAATTTTTTCTCTGCTCTCTATCTATAAAAAAAGCAGCCCACGCCACTGGCGGAGCTGCTCCAATTTACTTGATTTTTAGTTTACCAGATCTATGCCACCTTTGCCACCTTTACTGCACAGACCTTATACTCTGGGATCCCTGCGATTGGATCAAATACTGGATTAGTCAGTAGATTTGCTGGGGCTTCTTTAAAATGAAATGGCATAAAAATAGTGCCCTTTCTTGCCACATCGCTCACCTTAACCCTGGCTTTGACCTTTCCTCTCCTAGACTCTACTTCTGCAAGGTCACCGTCTTTAAGACCCAATTCCTCTGCATCCTCTGGAGACATTTCTATAAAACATTCTGGGGCCAGCTTATTTATTCCATCCACCTTCCTAGTCATGGTACCTGTATGGTACTGATACAAAATCCTTCCAGTGGTTAACCACATTGGATATTGATCATCTACTTGTTCTGCTGGGGGTAAAAATTCAATGGCATGGAATTTCCCTTTACCAATAGGGAATTTTTCTGTGTGCAATATTGGAGTCCCTGGATGTCCAACCTCTGGACATGGCCAAAATTTTCCCTCTTTTTCTAATTCTTTATATGTAATGCCCTTATAGGACGGGGTTACTTGCCTAATCTCTTCATAAAGTTCTTCTATAGATGAATATTTCATCTCATATCCCATCCGATACGACAACTCCATTATAATATCTCCATCCGCCTTTGCCTCTCCAGGTGGGTCAATGGCCTTTCTTACCCTAGATACCCTGCGCTCTGTATTTGTAAAAGTGCCTTCTTTTTCAGCAAAAGCAGCTGCTGGTAACACCACATCTGCCAACTCAGCAGTCTCGGTCAAAAATATATCTTGAACAACCAGAAAGTCCAAACTCTCTATGGCCTTTCTCACATGTCCTATATCTGCATCAGACAAAACAGGGTTCTCTCCAATTATATACAAGGCCCTAATACTCTTTTCTAAGGCCTTTGGTATCATTTCTGTGACCTTTAGACCAACCTTATCTGGCAGGTTTGCAACTCCCCAGGCCTTTGCCATTTTTGAACGAATATCTGGGTTAGTCACCACCTGATAACCAGAATACACATTTGGAAGCCCGCCCATATCACATGCACCCTGGACATTGTTTTGTCCCCTTAAGGGATTTACCCCTCCACCTTCAATGCCCAGATTTCCGCATAGCAAGGCCAAATTGGCCAAAGATTTTACATTATCCGTACCAGTTATATGTTGTGTAATGCCCATAGTATATACTATTGCAGCAGATTTGGCCTTTGCATACATCCTTGCAGCTTCAATCAAATCCTGTCTAGATATTCCAGTAATCTTTTCTACATATTCAGGAGTATATTTTTCCACGATTTTTTTTAGTTCTTCAAAACCCTCAGTCCTAGTTTCAACAAATTTTTTGTCCCAGAGTCCTTCCTTTATGATTACATGCATCATTCCATTTATCCAGGCGATATCTGTACCAAGATTCTGCCTAAGCCACTTTGTGGCAAACTTGGTCATTTTTATACCCCTGGGATCTACTACAATAAGCTTTGTTCCTCTAAATTTTACTGCCCGTTTTATATAGGTAGATATTACTGGATGATTTTCTGTGGTGTTGGAGCCTGTGATTAGAATTACCTCAGCGTTCTGTAAGTCTCCGATATTGTTGGTCATTGCACCACTTCCAAATGCTGCGGCCAGCCCGGCCACTGTGGAAGAATGTCAGAGACGGGCACAGTGGTCAACGTTATTAGTACCTATCACTGCCCTTGCAAATTTCTGAACCAGATAATTCTCTTCATTGGTTATCCTTGCTGAAGTAAATACGCCTATACTATCTGGTCCAAATTGATCCTTTATCTCAGTCAATTTTTTTGAAATAAAGTCAAGTGCATCATCCCAAGATGCTTCAGTGAATTGTCCATTCTTCTTAATAAGGGGCTTTTTTAGTCTTTCATCAGAGCTTATAAACCTAAAGCCAAATCTCCCCTTTACACACAAGGATCCATAATTTGGGGCCTCATTAGCACCTGTTACTAAAAATATCCTATTGTCTTTTACATAAAGGTCTAATTGACAACCAACCCCACAATATGAACATGTAGTTTGGACCTTTTTCATTTGCCATTTCTTAGGCCCAAGCCATTCATATGAAGAAGACAGGGCACCTACTGGACATGCTTGAACACATTCACCACAACTTACACAAAAATTTTCATCTGGAGCAGGCAATATGGGTTCTGTAAACTCTGCCTTTAGCCTTTCTACATATTCTCTACTGTCAAATAAAGAAGTTACCTTATCGTCTCTATCTGCTTTTTTTGCCTCACCGTTCACTTCATATACCCTAATGGCATTATTCACCTGTACGTCAAAACAGGCTTGAATACACCTACCACATCTCACACATTTTGAAGAGTCCCATCTAATAAATGGCGTGATATATTTTACCACATAGTCCTTTTCCTTCTTTGTAAGATCAATCCCCTTGGCCCCATATTTCCATACCAAGTCTTGTAATTCACAATCCCCAGGTATTGGGCATGTGGGACAATCATGATAGCCTAGAGCCAAAAGTTTTTCTAAAACCTCTCTCCTATGGGCCACACATTTATCTGATTCTGTTATTATATTCATACCAGCTTCAACTTTAGTCAGACACGCATGTACCAATTCTCCTGAGGGTCTAAGCTCAACCATACAGATATTGCACTTACCTGTTGGCGTACCAGTTTTCTTTAGATAACACAGCGTTGGAATGTATATATTATTTCTCTGGGCTACTTCTAAGATGGTCTCCCCATCATTAAAATTATATTCTTTGTTATTTATTATACATTTATTTTGCATAACTGTCTCCTTGTTCTAGAGAGAAACGGCCCTCATGGCCAATTGCAAGACTCCGTATGGGATTATGCCTAATATCAATGTCCCAATTAAAGATATTATCAAGCCTATTGAATTATATATGCTACCCTCGATAGGTCTATCCTCCACTGTATTTGTCTCCTCTGCCCTAGTATATATGGTAATTATAAGTCTAAGATAATAATAAGCTGCGATTGCACTATTTATAACTGCTATGACAACTAACCATATATATCCTGCCTTTACAGCAGAACTAAATACCACGAACTTTGCTATAAACCCCCCTGTAGGAGGGAGCCCCATTAATGAACATAAAAATATTACCATACATAATCCAATTATAGGCTTTCTAAATCCAAATCCCTTAAACGAGTCATAATCATCCTTTAGACCAAGGAGATTTTCAACATATATAACCACACCAAAAGCACCTAGATTCATAAACGTATATACTAAAAGATAAAATAAAATTCCCCCATAACCATAATTACTCCCAGCTACTACTGCGACAAAAATATATCCCGCATGAGCAATACTGGAATAAGCTAGCATCCTCTTCACACTATCCTGTCTAAGGGCACATATATTACCAACACTCATTGTTATTACTGCTAACACCCAAAATAATGTATGCCAGTTTATACTAATTTTTAATAAGGTATGCCCAAATATCCTCAAAAATACAGCAAGTGCAGCAGCCTTAACCCCAACCGCCATATAAGCTGTTATTGGCGTAGGTGCACCTTCATATACGTCTGGCGTCCACATATGAAATGGTACAATAGCGATCTTAAATGCCAAACCAAACAATACCAAGGTTCCTCCAAACAATAAATAAAATCTATTTGTTATTTCACCTGCAGCCACTAGATTGGTTATTTTTTGCAGATCCAGTGTACCTGTGGCCCCATAAATATATGTTAGCCCATATAAGAAAAATGCAGCAGAAAATGCACCTAGTAATAAATATTTTAAAGACGCCTCAGTTGAAATCTTTTTTTGTTTTGTAATACCAACCAACACATACACTGCTAAGGAAAATATCTCTAATGCCAAAAATACCATTATCAAATTAATAGACTGAACCATGAGTATCATACCCGCTGAGCTAAACAATAACAGGACATAATATTCATTTATCTCAGCACCTTCCTTTGCTATTGCATTCCTAGAAATCAAAATCACAACAATAGTGGCAATCAAAAGTGTTGCCACAAGAAATATGCTAAATTTATCTATTATTAACATCCCATTAAATAGGACGTTTCTTTTCAGTCCATATAATACATATAAACTAAGAAGAGCTAGTACAGATCCTATGAGTGCCACCCCACTTCCATATCGTCCTTTATCACCAAATCCGCTCACCGCTGATCCCATAAGAATAATTAAACCTGATGCCAACAAAATCAAAAAAGGAAGAAACCCTACACTATCTTTTATATACTGAATCCCTAGAATCATGACCTTTCGCCCTTTAAATTTTTCAAAATGTTTATCTTGGTGTTACCTTCACTAATCTTTATCTTCTCGTATTTACTTACAATATTCTTTATTGATGGTTCCATCTTTGACAAAAATGTATTTGGATGTACCCCTATCCAAACTATAAATATAATTAAAGGCACTAGTATCCATACCTCTCTTGCAACAAGATCCTTTAATTTAAGATTCACCTCATGTACCACCTTGCCAAACATTACCCTTTGATACATCCACAACATGTACCAGGCAGCCAGGATAACCCCTGAAGCAGCCAACACACCTAACCACCACTTGGCCTTAAAGGCACCTAACATTATAAGAAATTCCCCTATAAAGCCATTGAGTCCAGGTAAACCTATTGAGGAAAGTGTGACTATCATAAAAAATGTAGCATATAATGGAAGACATTTTGCCAACCCACCAAATTCAGCTATTAATCTAGTGTGCCTCCTCTCATATATCATGCCCACCAAAAGAAACAAGGCACCTGTTGAAAGCCCGTGGTTTATCATTTGTATCATTCCACCTGTAAGGCCTTGCACATTTAGTGCAAACACCCCTAACATAACAAAACCTAGGTGACTCACACTGGAATAAGCAATTAATCGTTTTAGGTCCTTTTGCACTAAACACATAAAGGCCCCATAGATAATGCCTATCACTGCCAATATGCCCATGAACTCCATAAAATACATAGTAGCATGAGGAAAAAGAGATAGATTAAAACGAACAAATCCATATGTCCCCATCTTGAGTAATACACCAGCAAGTATTACACTCCCAATAGTAGGTGCTTCTGTATGAGCATCTGGCAACCATGTGTGAAAGGGAAACATGGGAACCTTAATAGCAAAGGCAATCCCAAATGCCAAAAACAACCAAAATTCATACCTAAATGGAAGTTTTAACTGAAACATCTTTAATAAATCAAAGGTATAATCCCCTGTGACCTTGCCGTGATAAAAATATAATACCAGGATCCCAACTAACATCATCATTGATCCTGCCATTGTATACAAAAAAAACTTTACTGATGCATATACCCTTCTCGCTGGTGCACCCCAAACCAAGATCAGCAAAAACATTGGCACTAACATAAGTTCCCAAAATATATAGAACAGAAAAAGATCAAGTGCACAAAAGACTCCAATCATAGATACTTCTAAGAATAAAAATGCAATCAAAAACTCTTTGACCTTATCTTGTATGTCCTTCCAACACGCAGCAATACATATTGGACATAAAAAAGTGGTTAATAATACAAGCAATAGACTAATTCCATCTACACCCACATGATAGCTTATTCCCAATGATGGGATCCAATTTACTTTTTCCACAAATTGAAAATCAGCAACATTTTTAAAGGCAAAAAACAAAGGAAGAGAAATGATAAAATCTATAAGTGTTGTCCAAAAAGCTATCCATTTTTGGAGATATCCATCTTTTCGCTCAGTAAAGGCAATGAGCAAGATTCCAATTATAGGAAAAAAGATTATGATTGATAGGATGGGGAAGTTTGTTTCATGCATAACACAAGACCTTCTTTAATTTTTTAAAATAAATTCCACAGCAATAAAATTACTGCCCCAAGAAACATGACCAATCCATAAAACTGTACATAACCAGTAGTGGTTCGCCTTAATACTCCTCCAACACCCATTAAGGACCTTCCGGTCCCATTTACAGATCCGTCTATTACGGCCTGGTCCACTGCAATTGATAAAATCTCACTAAGATTATAAAGAGGCTTGACCACAACCATTTGATATATCTCATCTACATAATATTTGTTGAACAACAACTTATATAGACCAGCAAATTTTTCCCCAAGTCTCTTTGGCAACTCAGGATTCTTTATATAAAATTTATATGCAATCAATATCCCAAGACCTGCTACTATTAATGAAAGGGTCATTAATGCCCCTTCTAACCAAACACTCACACTGGCCTCTTCCATCTTAGATATTTCGTGGGCATGATGAAAGACTGGAGATAGGAAGCCTCCTAATATCTTTAGGTTATGAAAAAATGGAAGCTGAATCCAACCACCAATTAAAGACAATACTCCAAGTACACAAAGTGGAAGAGCCATTCTCCATGAAGGTTCGTGAATATGTTTTTCCAACTCTGGTTCAACATGAGATTCTCCACGAAATGCAATAAAATAGAGTCTGAACATGTAAAAGGCAGTCATAAGTGCCCCAATTAATCCAAGTATGTACAACACATTGTGATGACTCATAAATGTTTCAAATAATACTTCGTCCTTACTAAAGAAACCTGCAAATGGAATGATACCTGATATTGCCAAGGTAGCAGATAAGAAGGTAATATGTGTAATAGGCATTTTTTTATGTAAGTTGCCCATTTTTCTGATATCCAACTCACCTGCCAAGGCGTGTGATACGCTTCCAGCACACAAAAATAAAAGGGCCTTAAAAAACGCATGGGTCATTAAGTGAAATATACCTGCTGCAAATGCACCAACTCCACATCCTAAGACCATATAACCTATCTGGCTTATAGTAGAATAAGCCAATACCCTTTTCATATCCACCTGAACCAATGCCATGGAAGCAGCATACACTGCTGTAAGACAACCTATTACAGCCACCACTCCCAAAGAAAAGGGGGCCAAGGCATATAATACACTACAACGAGCCATCATATAAACACCCGCAGTAACCATAGTTGCTGCATGTATTAAGGCAGACACTGGTGTTGGGCCTTCCATTGCATCTGGTAACCACACATATAGGGGAATCTGGGCTGACTTACCAGTAGCACCCACAAAGAGCAACAGCGTTGCAGCAGTTATAAGTCCACTGCCCACTTGGAACATTTGAGGAGCCTTTTCAAAGACTACCTTAAAATTTAAAGTATGAAAGGTAGTAGCTATTATGAACATGGCAATTAAAAAACCAAAGTCGCCGATCCTATTCACTATAAATGCCTTTTTCCCAGCATTTGATGCTGAGTCCTTCTCAAACCAAAAACCAATGAGCAAATATGAGCAAAGACCTACTCCTTCCCAACCTACAAACATCAAGAGAAAATTATTAGCCATCACCAATGTGAGCATCATTGAAACAAATAAATTTAAATATACAAAAAATCTCACATATCCTGGGTCTTCCTCCATATATTCCCCTGCATATATGTGGATCAAAAAACTAACCCCTGAGACCACAAGGACCATCACCATGGTAAGGGGATCTATTAAAAAACCCGCTTCAATGTTAAAGCCTCCTGCCTTTATCCAGCTATAAAAAGTAATTTCTATTGAACGTGCCTCTGGAGGATAGGCTAGTAATTTCACAAGGGTGACAAGCCCACACAAAAACGCAAGACCTATTGCTGAGGCTGCTATAAAGGCAACTACCTTTTTGTTAAAAAATTTGCTCAAAAAACCATTTATCAAAAATCCTAAAAACGGAAAGAATACAATTAACCATACATATTTCATAGTTCTCTTAACCCTTTACCATTTTAAAAGATTAGCCCTGTCTGCTGATATGGACTTGTGATGCCTATATAAATTAACAATAATTGCAAGCCCAACAACTACCTCTGCTGCGGCCACAACCATGACAAAAAATACAAAAATCTGACCATCCAAATTTCCCAAGAATCTTGAAAATGCAACAAACGTAAGATTTGCTGAGTTCAACATAAGTTCAATTGACATAAAGATAATTAAAGTGTTCCTCCTGTATAACACTCCTATAATTCCTATAGTAAACAGGATACCGCTGAGGATTAAATAATAATTAAGGGGTATCATGGCCTAATCCTTTATTTGTTTTTTCTTTCCAAGAACAATTATGCCTATAGCTGCAACTAGCAATAAAAGAGAGGTTACTTCAAATGGTAACAAATATTTATTGAATAAAACTTCGCCTATGGCCTTTGTATTGCTATTATTAATAAACATCCAGCTAATACCTTTTAAACCCTTCATAAATTTCGCATTATATGCTGCATTTGCTACTGTAAAAACTATTACTATAAAAATTAGACACAGAGAAATTATTAAAAAGAAATTATTTTTATAAAGCACTGTCTCTTTTATAGGGTGTTTAATATCAAGTAACATTATAATGAATAGAAAAAGTACCATAATGGCACCTGCATACACCAATACCTGCATAAGGGCCACAAACTCTGCATTTAATATTATATAAATAGCACCCATAGAGAAAAAACTTATGATTAAACTCAAAGCACTTCTTATAGGACTTTTAAAAAATACTACCCCCAAAGAGGATAGAATACATATCAATGCAAATACTATAAATAAAAATAATTCCATAGTCTTACCCTTTTACTTTATAAGCTTTGGCAAATCATATATTAAATTTCCCCTCTCATATTGGGCCAATTCATATTCTTGTGTCAGTTTAATCGCCTCTTTTGGACATACTTGTTCACAATAACCACAGTATATACACCTTCCTAAATCAATTACATATTCTCTTGGATATCTAATATCAGGTGTTTTTCCCTCTCCTGCCTCGATTGTAATGGCCTGTGAAGGACATACTGCCACACATAACATACATACCACACACTTTATCTTTCCTTCTCTATCAACAACCAGACCAGGTCTTCCCCTAAATCTATCAGGAAGCTCCCTTTTTTCTTCTGGATATTGAACTGTAATCTTCTTTTTAAATGCCTGTTGAAATGTCTTTGATAATCCCTGTATCAAAGGATATACAATGGTCCTAATCATTTTATTTCATCCCCATCTATAAAAAGAGCACACAAATTCCAGTAGCTATTAAATTGGCCATAGCTATAGGAAATAAATATTTCCACCCAACACTCATCAGTTGATCAAACCTGACCCTAGGATAAGTACCCCTGACCCAGATAAAAAATATAAATAAACATGCCACTTTTATAATAAACCATATACCCGATGGAAGCCATGGTCCCTGCCACCCCCCAAGGAATAAGGTCACTGCAATGGCACTAATAGTTATTATATGAATATATTCAGCTAAATAAAAAAGGGCAAATTTCATAGAGCTATACTCTGTATTAAACCCTGAGCCCAATTCATTCTCACATTCAATCAAGTCAAAAGGTGTCCTACAGGCCTCAGCAAATCCTGCAATCATATATAATATAAATCCAAGTGGCTGATAGACCACAAACCACATATGTTTTTGGGCCTCTACTATTTCAGTCATGCGAATTGAACCAGTTATCATCAACACACCCATTATTGAAATTCCCAAAAACAATTCATAGCTCAACATCTGAGAGGCCACCCTCATGGCCCCAAGAAATGAATATTTATTGTCTGAGGACCATCCAGCTAACAAGACCCCATACACACTTAAGGAAGATACTGCCAAAATAAACAAGACTCCACCTGGTAAGTCTGCTATGACCCCTCTGTTCAAGCTATATTTTGTAAGATCAAATACCTTACCAAATAGGGTTATTGTATCAGGGGCAATCTTGTCTGCAAATGGTATAGCCACAAATGGGAATAGGGCAGTGACTCCAGCAATTAATGGAGCAAGTATGTATATGGTCTTTTCTGTAACTGGAAGGGTTATATCTTGTTTACAAAACAATTTTATACCATCTGCCACTGATTGGAGGATTCCGTAGGGACCACACCTGTTAGGGCCATACCTTAATTGAATAAACCCCAAGATCCTCCGCTCTAAATAAACCCCAATCATTACACTGACCATTATCAGTGACACTAATACCACACTTTTAATAAGTGAGACGATGATAAATACAAGGCTTTCTGCCATAGTAAAACCCTTTTTATTCAGTTAATTAACATTATCTATCTACGTCAGCTAATACTATATCAATAGTGCCTATCAATGCTATTAAGTCGGAAAGTAACCTACCCTTTGCCAATTTAGATATTACCTGTAGATTTACAAAGGAAGGTGTCCTTATCTTGACCCTATATGGATGTTCTGAGCCATCACTTACAATATAAAAACCCAATTCTCCCTTTGGGGCCTCAGTATGATGAAAAATCTCTCCCTTTGGAGCCTTAAAACCCTTTACTACCAATAAATAGTGGGGGATCAAATATTCTCCATTTATCACTTTATCCTTTGGAGGAAAAGCAACTTGATAGTCCTCTATCATTATATCCCCCTTTGGAAGGCGATCCACGGCCTGCAGGATAATATTACAACTCTGTCTCATCTCTTCCAAACGAATGAGATACCTATCATAGGTATCCCCGTTTTCACCCAATGGTACAACAAATTCAAACTCATCATACCCAAGATATGGATCTACCCGACGTATATCAAAATTAAGCCCTGATCCCCTTGCCATGGGACCACTTAGGCCATAGTCCAGGACTTCCTCCTTGGTTAATACCCCAACTCCTTTAGTCCTATTGATCCATATGGGATTTTTTGTAAGTAGGGTCTCATAGTCTCTCATCCTCTGTGGTAATTCTAGAGCAAATTTTTTTATTTCTTGTTCTAGCCCATCAGGAAAATCCCTTGCCACTCCCCCTACTCTGAACATGTTTGGGAATAACCTTTTCCCTGCCCATGTTTCAAAAAAATCCATTATTATTTCCCTGTCTCGTAGGGCATAAAACAAGGGAGTCATTGCACCTAGATCATGTCCATGGGTGGCTAACCAAAAAAGGTGGCTTGCGATCCTGGTTAATTCTGCAACAATAACCCTAATATATCTTGCTCTCTCCGGGATCTCTGAAATTCCAAGAAGCCTTTCCACTGCTAAAACATAGCCCAGACTATTGGCCGCGCCTGCAAGGTAATCGACCCGCTCAGTAAGAGGTATGGATCTATGATAGGTCCTATTCTCCATTAATTTTTCAATACCCCGATGCAAGTATCCTATATCAGGATCACAACTAACTACTACCTCGCCCTCTAACTCTACCAATAACCTCAACACCCCATGGGTACTTGGATGTTGTGGTCCTACATTTAATTTAATTATTTCTTTTCTCATTATCTGCCTTCTACTGGATAATCCTTTCTTAATGGATGACCATCAAACCCTTCCCAAAGTAATATCCTTCTCAAATCAGGATGTCCCTCAAAGACTATACCAAACATATCAAAACATTCCCTTTCATGCCAATTTGCAGTATTCCAAAGCCCTACAACTGAAGGTATAGTAGGTGGTTCACCTTGTGAGGCCCAGGTCTTTACACGTAACAAACAATTTCTCTCATGACACCATAGATGATATACAACCTCAAATCTTGGATCGTCTTCATAACGATCCACTGCTGTAACATCTATCAAATATTTGTATCCAAAATCGTCCTTTAATATCTTGAGCACCTCAAGAAGGGAAACTTGTCTTACTACAAGCGTAACCTGATCTCTAAATTCTACATGTGACACCAAACTTTCAGGGGGAAGAGATTCAATAACACCTTTAATATAATCTTTCAGATTCTCCATATCCTAACCTTCTACCTTTTTTGGAAACTTAATATGCTCATACTTCTTTGTTAACCATTTATCCTGCATAATTTTCTCATGTATCTTTGTTATCCCGTAAAGCAAGGCATCTGGAGGAGGTGGACACCCCGGCACATAAACATCCACTGGCAAGTATTTATCTATCCCCTGAACCACTGCATATGACCTAAAAATACCTCCACATGTGGCACATGATCCCATAACCATTACCCATTTAGGATCTGGCATTTGTTCATACAACCTCAACACTGCAGGCAACATCTTTTTTGTCACAGTCCCAGCTACTATCATCATATCAGCTTGTCTTGGAGAAGGCCTATATGCCTCCATGCCAAATCTTGCTATATCGAATCTTGATGCAGCAGTACAAATCATTTCTATAGCACAACACGCTAGTCCAAATGTTAAAGGCCATACAGAATATTTTCTAGCCCAATTTACTACCTTTTCTAATGTTGTAACTAATATTCCTCCAGATTCTTCTATTCCCATTTTAGTGCACCCTTCTTTATTACATAAAATAATCCAATTAAAAGTACTGTAAAAAAGATAACCATCTCAATAAAACCTACTATACCCAGGTCCTTATAAACTATCAGCCAGGGATAGAAAAAAACAACTTCAATATCAAATACAATGAATAACATTGCAATTACATAAAATTTTATTGGTACATACGCTTCTTTAGGTCCAGCAGGATCTAAACCACATTCATAAGGTATTTTTTGAATATCTGTCAAAGGTTTCTTCCCAACCAATGAAGAAATAAATAGAATAGAACCCATCATAACTACTATCAATAACAAATATAAAAGTACTGGGATATAGTATACATTCATAATAAACACCTTTACTTCAATTAATTTCAAACCATTATTATTACGTGATTTTTTTAAATTATTGAATAAAGGAATAGGAATTCCTTTGTCAAGGGGGAAAATTATTTTTTCCTAAAATAGTTTGCACAATTAATATAACTATCTGATTAGACTATTCTTTTATTATAATATCCCCCCTAAAAAATTTGATTATATCTTGCTTAATTTCCAAATCCTAGAAATCAAGTAGATATGCATACTTGGCATCGTATTATATAATTTGCACAACAGAAATAAATCTTCTATAAAAAGGGGAGTATAATTAGGAAATTTTGTCTTAAAAACATACTGGACAAAACTTTCGTTTTGTTAGATAAAGCAAAAACGAAGTATTATTTTTTAAGATCATAACCTTGGAGCTAACTATTTATTTTTTAATAAGGAGGAATAATTATGCATATAAAAATAATAGCCACTATTGGACCCAGTTCTTCTGATTATGAAACCCTCAAAAAAATGGTTGTGTTGGGGGTTACTATCTTTAGATTGAATTTTTCACATAACACGCCACAAGGTTTTTTGCCTATAATTAAGGTTATCAGACAGATAGAAACAGAACTCAATACCCCTATAACTATTATGGGGGATCTAAGCGGACCAAAGATTAGGATAGGTGAGGTAATAAATTCACCCCTCTATCTTGGTAAAGGATATAAGGCCATCTTAGGTTTAGAAGGATTGAGAGATAAATATGAAGACAGAGAAATCCCTTATCTTTCCATCAAAATACCCGAGGCACTAGTAGGTCTTACACACAACATGAAGGCTATTTTAAGTGATGGAATCCCAATCTTTAGGGTAGAAGAGATCTTAGAGCAAGACAAAGTATATCTCTTAGAAGTGGAAAGCGGGGGGACAGTCTCATCCAACAAGGGTATAAATTTTCCAGGGAAACCCATCTCCCTACCAGCCCTTACAGAAACAGATAAAAAAAATCTACACGATGCATTAGAAATTGGTATTGATTCCTTTGCCCTCTCCTTTGTGCAAGACAAGCAGGATATAATAGATATAAAAACAGAGATAAAAAAGCACAACGTCTCCATACCTGTTATTGCAAAATTAGAAAGGGCCAATGGGGTTGAAAATCTGGAGGAGATCCTCCAACTAGCAGATGGCATAATGGTCGCTAGGGGGGATCTTGGATTAGAATGCCCTCTTCCTGCCCTCCCAATTATCCAAAAAAAAATCATTCAACATTGTAAAAAACAACATAAACCATCTATTGTAGCCACTCAAATGCTCCTTTCAATGGTACACAACCCCCTGCCAACTAGGGCTGAGACCACTGATGTGGCCAATGCAATCATGGATGGTGCTGATTGTGTTATGTTATCAGATGAAACAGCAATTGGAAATTACCCCTTGGAAGTTATAAAAATAATAGATGAGATTGCCAAAAATACAGAAAATTACATCTTTGAAAGACAAACAGAACCTATTAAACCATCTCATGAAACAGGCCCAGGATCATATCTTGCCTATTCTGCATGTCTACTTGCAAATTATGCAAAAAGCAGGGCTATTGCTTGTCATTCCACATCTGGAAAGACTGCAAGGCTCATCTCCAGTTGCAGACCCTTTCACAGGATATATGCACTTACACCTAACAGAGAAGTGATTAAATTTTTAAATTTTATGTGGGGGGTCACACCTATACTCTCAGACAAGTCTATACCTGTACATTTACATAGAGTAGAATCATTTATACAAAATTATAATGAGTTTAAACCAGGAGATTCAATAGTCATAACCTCTGGTCAACCAACTCCAGGACAAAAAGAAAAACATACAAATCAAATCAAGATTTATTATAAATAGCCAAAAAATTTAATGGATCTGTAATAATTTCTTTTTGATAAAAAAACACAGGTTGGTTTAAAGATTCAATTTAAGTCCTTTGATCTGATTATACAACTCCTTTGTATAAGAAAGGACCTTTTCTGCCATTTGTGGAGGCAGCGACCCTGTTCCACAACTCGGTGTAATAAAAATCTGATTTAATAACGTATTAATATCTATGTCCAACACATCTATGGCCTCCTTTAGTTGAGACTCAAAGGTAGACAACAATGAATCAAAAGAGAGCTTTTCTATTAAATCCTTTTGAGTAGGTACAATACCCCACGCAACTACTCCATTGTTGTGCAAAAATGATTTCAAATGGTCTTTAAATAAAAGGAGCTTATTAAAGTAAGAGTATGCATCAAAACTCAGTATATCTGCACCAGAATCAAATACCAAAGACCAGTCGGTATTTGCACATACATGGATTCCAACATAGACCCCTTTTTCATGTAATAGCGATATGATCTCTGAAAATGCAGAGATAACGTCCTCTTTACTGATGCTTATAAATTCAGATGAACCAAATCCAGCAAGTGCTGGCTCGTCCAGAAATATTATAACAGGTTTATTAAAATGAGATAAGACCTCTGCCTGGTAATATGCCAGCATGGCCAGATGTTTTATTGCCACATCCCTCAATTGGTCATCATAAAAAATAGCCCTCCCATCCATGTCTTTTACTGCAGTAGCAAAGGTTATGGGACCAGTTATCTGACCCTTTATGGCAAAAATCTTGTCAATAACAGGAGCATATTTGAGTCTTTGGAGCAAATAATAAAATCCCCTACAACGTTTTTTATCAAGTTCAAAACAACTATCTACAATATCAAGCTCACCTTCTAACACCTTCATATATTCTTCATAAAACCTAAGCAATTCCTCATGAAAAGATCCAGAATTGACATCTATAAATTCCTTGTCCCCTTCAAGGGTGTATCCTGGGAGTCCAACCATAAACTGAGAGATCATACCCTCGAACTTATTTTTTGGGAGTTGGACCCAAAGTGGGATATAAGTTGAATATTCAAAAACCAGGTCTAAAGACCTATTGTGATCATCCAATGGAAGACTGCCTATCAATAAAGGAAGTCCCTTTGGTCTTAATGTATCCATTCTATTACCCCTTTCCCCTCTTGTTCCTTAATATAATTTTGGATGTTGAATTTTGGATTTTGGATTAATCCTTATTCTTATTTTTAATTTAAAATATTAGGCACAGGGATATGGGCAAAAGGACCAAAAATTCTTTTCCTTTAGCCCTTTGCCCTTCGCCTTATAGCCGTGAGTTGTAAACATCATTATGATTCATATTCTAGCGTTCACTGTTCACATTCTTTAGACTTATCCCTTGCAGGCTGTTTTTAAATCATCTACAGCATCTGTGATTTCCCATGTAAAATCAGGATGTTCTCTTCCAAAATGGCCATAACAAGAGGTCTCCTTATAGATTGGTCTCTTTAATTTTAACTTTTTTATAATAAAATATGGTCTTAGATCAAAGACTTGTAAAATAGCATTGGTTAAGACCTCATCAGGCACTCTACCTGTACCATTTGTATTTACTAATACTGATACAGGCTCTGCCACACCAATGACATAAGCGATCTGTACCTCACACATATCAGCAAGGTCTGCTGCAACAATATTTTTGGCTATATATCTGGCCATATATGCAGCAGATCTATCTACCTTAGATGGGTCCTTCCCAGAAAATGCACCACCACCATGAGAGGCCATGCCTCCATAAGTATCTTGGATTATCTTTCTACCTGTCATGCCACAATCACCCATTGGACCACCTATAACAAATCTACCAGTGGTATTAATAAATATCCTCAATTCCTCATCAATTAAATCTTCTGGTAAAGAAGGATAAACCACCTCTCTTATAATTGCATCGCGTAAGTCCTCATACTTTACACTCTCCTCATGTTGAGCAGCTATTACAACATTGTCTATACGAACAGGCCTCCCATCTTCATATTCCAATGCCACCTGAGTCTTGCCATCAGGCCTTAAAAAGTCCAATATCCCCCTTTTTCTTACATAAGTGAGTCGCCTACTTAGTTTATGTGCAAGATAGATGGGAGTTGGCATAAGGGTCTCGGTTTCCTTACAGGCAAAACCAAACATCATCCCTTGGTCCCCAGCTCCTTGTTCCTCAGGGCTCTGTCTATTCACCCCTATGGCTATATCAGGAGATTGTTTATCCAAGGAAGAAATAACTGCACAGGTCCTCCAATCAAAGCCCATCTCTGAGCTATGGTATCCTATCTCTTTCACAGTATTTCTCACCACCTCTGGATAATCTACCATGCCTGTACTGCTTATTTCCCCTGCAATAAAACAAAGACCAGTTGTAACTAGTGTCTCACAGGCAACCCTTGCATCTGGGTCCTGTTTTAAAAACTCATCTAATATTGCATCTGATATCCTATCCGCCACCTTGTCCGGATGTCCTTCTGTTACAGATTCTGAGGCAAACATGTATTTTCCTTTTTTCCCTATCATATCATACTCCTTAAAAATTATTTAAAAAACTGTTGTTGTTTTACAAGACAAAAATCTAACATTTTTATATCTGGCCATATCTTTCTAATTATCAAAAGTGGATTTATATATACCCTAGCCCAGTCAAAAACCATTTTGACCCTATCCTTATCTATATTGAAATCTAGTATTACATCCTTTAATAAAAAGGTTTTATCTTTTTTTTCTATAACCACATTATCAATATCAAGAGAACTAAAATGTTCTATATAACTCCTCTTGTCTCTAAGAAATTGTATCTCAAAGACCTCTTTAACAGACATAGGGACCTTTTTGTCCTGTTCTATAAACTCCAATTTTGTAAACTTTATGCCATGTATAGAAAATTTGTTTAACACTCCTATTATATCAGGATCAAGTCTTTTTTGAACCTGTATGAGTACATATTCATTTAAACTCCACAGGCCTACAGGTAATGCCCTACCAAAAGACATCTTTGGTCTTGGACTGTATCCCTTTGAAAAATACAGGGGCAGCCTCGCCCTCCTCATTATTCTCTCTAACACCTTTTGTAATTCTAATTGAGACAAATAACTTGCATAATGGGTCTTTTCAAACCAGAGCATATAAGAAAATCTTCCCTCAACAATTTCTTTTGTGTTGTGTGTAATCAAATGAGATATGTTGTGTTCATGTTTTTGTCTTGAATTAATCAAAGGTTTTATCTCTTTAAAATCACATGCACCGCACTTAACACATCTGCCCCATCTACAATCTAAGGTTATTTTCTCGGACCTGGCCTTTTCCATTTCTTTTTCTAAAAAATCTTTACTGACCCCAATATCAATAAAATCCCAATCCATCTTTTTATTTAATTCCCTGGGCCCAAGATATTTTTTATAGTCTATCCCCAGGGATTCAAATACTTGTAGCCATAATCTAAAATCAAAATGTTCCTTCCATGAAGTAAATACATCTCCTCTAAGGTATGCCTCTTCTATTGCCTTGGTGAGAATTTTCTCGCCTCTGGCAAAAATCCCCTCAATTATACTCATCTCAAGCATTGGCCAATTCAATCTAATACGTTTATATGGTCTAAATATTCTTTTTAAATGGAAGATTTTGTCTTTGATCTCTTTGAGGTTATTTTGTCTCTCCCATTGAAAAGGGGTATGTGGCTTTGGTACAAAAGGAGAGATAGACGCAGTAATACTAATACGTTTCATTCCCTTTGGGGCCATATCTAGGATCTTTAAACAGAGTCTTAAAATACCGTCTAGGTCCTCTACTTCTTCTGTTGGAAGTCCAATCATAAAATAGAGTTTAATCTTTTGCCATCCATTTTCAAAGGCCCATTTTGCATGATTTAAGATATCTTCCTCTGTAATTCCCTTGTTAATCACGTCTCTCAATCTCTGGGTCCCTGCTTCTGGAGCAAGGGTAAGACCAGTTTTTTTAAATTTGCCCAAATACTGAATCAAAGAGTGCGGGATACTACCAGCCCTAAGAGAAGGTAAGGAGAGTGAGATATTATCCCTATTACACCTAGTCAAGACAACAGAAAAGAGTTCATTCAATAGGGAAAAATCTCCAACACTCAAGGACAAGAGGTTTACCTCCTCATATCCAGTAATGTCCAATCCCTTGTTTAAGACCTCTCTAATTGTAGATATATCTCTTTCTCTAACAGGACGATTAACACTCCCTGCAAAACAAAACCTACAACCCCTAGTACAACCCTTTGCAATCTCTATTACATATCTATCGTGAATAGGTCTTCCAAATGGAACTACTTGTTTTACTGGAAAAGCCTCTGGATGAAATGCAGAGTACAACCTTCTTTTTATTGGACCTGTGCTAATTGATGGGACATACACGCCCTTAATGTGAGATAGGGCCTTGAGTATCTCTATCCTAGGGATATCCTTTTCCTTGGCCCCCAATAAAAGTTCAGATATCTCTAAAACTACATCTTCTCCATCACCTATTACCAGGGCATCAAAAAAATCCTCCATAGGAATTGGGTTTAAGATACCTTCTCCTCCAGCAATTATCAAAGGATATGTCCCATTATCCCTCTTAGAGGAATAGAGGGGTATATTTGCAAGGTCAAGCATGTAGAGCACTGTGGTATAACACAATTCATGGGTAATGCTAAAACCAAGTATGTCCAGTTCTTTTAAAGGGATGTCCCCTTCCAATGTAGCCAGTGGAACATTATTTTGCCTTAGTATCTCCCCTACTTCCTTAGAAGGAGCATATACCCTTTGGGCCCAAATTCGAGGATGGGTGTTTAAAATATTGTAGAGTATCTGGTGTCCAAAATAAGAGACCCCAACTGGATATAGATCTGGAAAGGCCAGTCCCCATTTCAGGGGGATATCTTTAGGCTTGTGAACAGAATTTAATTCACATCCAACATAATGTGTGGGGTTTTTAAAAAGGGGTAATAATTCTTTCATATTTATAATTTTGGATTATGGATTTTGAATTTTGGATTGAAAAATTAAACTCAAAAATAAGGAGGGAAACGAGGAATATAAATCATCATGCCACCTCTACGATTCATAGTTCACAATTACACCATTAAATGAATATTAACCCAACATCCAAAATTTAAAATCCAAAATCTATTATACAGAACTAGGGCTTTAACAGATCTGAGATATTTGTGATTTTACCTGTACCAGATTGATTTCCCATGAGATTATCTAAATTTCTAAGGTCTGATGTAGAAGATATGGTTAGATTACTAGAGGCCTCTAAATATTTATTCTCTAACTCCTGTGGCAATTCCTTATACCAATAAACTATATGGTCTTTGGAGATCTCTCCCTCTATAGAGGTCTCAAAAGGATAACCAAAGGGCATAAGGGCCATGGATATACCGTTTTGAGTGGGAATAGTTTGTAGTATTGCTGGATCTTTTAATTTTCCTTCTTCTTCAACCCATTTTCCTATAACAAAATCACCAGTTACGATTTTCACCAATTTTATCATATGAGCCATAAAATTCTCCTTTAGTTTTTTTTAATTATGAAAGGATTTCCCTATGGAATTTTATTTAATTAGACACACAACAATAATGTGTCAAGGATAAACTAGCACACATTTATAATTCTGAATTATGGATTTTGAATTTTGGATTGAAAAATTAAACTCAAAAGTAAGGGAGAGTAAAACGAGGAATATAAATCATCATGCCACCTCCACGGTTCATAGTTCACAATTACACGATTAAATGCATAGCTTTCTTCTAAACAATTAATTAGGTCCGTTTTGCCAATATTAACCCTTGTGGGGTTGTATTTGTGTAATAGTTAGAAAAGGCGAAAGGCAAAAGGTACAGAGGACGAAATGCGAATTCTTCCCTTTAGCCATTAGCCCTTTGCCCTTAGCCTAATGTACGCAATGACTTAGAATTCAGAAAAAACGTAAATTTTTTTCACATGTTTCAGGAAAGAAGCCTATTTCATCCGCTCGGGAGTAGGTGCCTTGAAATTTTTGAAAATGCCGACTTTGGCGGAAGCCTGACCTAGTACCTATTAAAAAGTTGAAACATGACAATAACATTGTCAAAAAAAATAATATTTCTTTTGACAAAAAAAACATATTTTGAGAAGTTTTTCTAAGTTTTAATTATAAGTTTTGAGCTTTAAATTTTACCAAACTAAAGTTCCGAAATCTGCAGTTTAATATGAAAGGTGGCAAAAGGCGCTAAAGGCTAAAGTATGAAGGATGAAGGCTAATTTTTATTCAGAATTCATAATTCAGAATTCATAATTTTAAAAACATGGCTTAGAATTCAGAAAAAACGTAAATTTTTTCACGTTTTTGAAATAAAAAGCATAAATAGTTCCTTTACATCAAGACTTATAGCTCAACACTTAAAACTTAAATATCTAAAAAACTAGAAACCAAAGTAGAGAGGTCTTTATGAATAAACTAGATATTATATTTATTGCCATATTATCTATTACTCTTATCCGTGGGCTTTTAAGAGGGATTGTAAAAGAATTGATCGGAATTGGAGGAATTATTGGGGCATTTTTGATTGCCAGCAATTTCTACAATCATATCATTAAATATATAGAACAGATAATATCTGACGAAAAAATTGCTGCTATAATTGCCTTTGCATCTCTATTTATCGTAACTTTGCTATTAATATATTTTTTAGGTGCCATTATTAGGGAATTTTTAAAGAGCCTGTCCCTAGGATGGTTAGATAGGATAGGGGGAGCTGCTTTTGGCTTTTTAAAAGGGATATTAATATCAAGCCTTATTATCTTTATGCTTACCCTTATGTTGAGTCCAAGCAGTTCATTGATTTCTAAATCTAGACTATCCCCATATATAACCATGGTAACAGAAAAAATAATCTACCTCATACCCAAGGACATGAAACAGGAATTTTGGGACAAGACAAAGGAGATGGAAAAAAAATGGAAACACAGTATATGGTATAAACTCAGACACCCAGATAATAAATAAAGGTGAACAGTGAAGGGTAAATGGTAGAATATATATAAATCATAATGACAGGTTACATTTTTTACAGCTCTAAAATTACTGTTATAAGACAAAACGCAAAGGGATATGGGCAAAATGAACAAAAAGCAAAAGGTGAAAGACGAAATAAAATGGGACCCTAAAGACGTAATAGAGGTAATATCCCAACTCCTTGGACCAAATGGGTGCCCATGGGACAAGAAACAAACCCCTGATTCCCTGTGTGAGTATTTGATCGAAGAAGTCTTTGAACTCGTTGAGGCAATTAGAAATAAAAAAAGAGAGGAGATAGAAGAAGAGTTGGGAGATGTATTCTTTCTCCTGTTTTTTATTTCTTATTTATTGGAAACCAAAGAGGACATTTCTCTTGCGACAGTCTTTCAAAAAAATTCTCAAAAAATGAAAAATAGGCATCCCCATGTGTTTGGGAGTAAAAAGATATCCACAGAAAAAGAACTATTTAAGATGTGGGAGGATACCAAGAAAAAAGAAAAAAATCACAGAGAAAAAGACCCCATGGATTCTGTACCATCTTCTCTCCCCCCTCTTTTACGGGCATATAGGATTCACGCAAAGGCAGCTCAGGCAAGATTTACTTGGGACACAGATAAAGACCAAGAAAAGAGTGTATTGCAAGAAATAAAAGAATGGATAGAGGCTAAATCCAAAGACCAGACAAAAATGGAAGAAGAATTTGGTGATATACTTTTTTCTTTAGTTGAATACGGGAGACGACATAAAATAAAGGCAAATGCTGCATTGCAGAAGTCTATAAATAAATTTTTGAATAGATATTACAAGATGAAAGAACTTGCACAAAATAAGGGGCTCTGTTTTGAAAAGCTCAACCAAAGAGAAAAAGATTTGCTTTGGGAAGAAGTAAAAGGGACATGAATGAAATAGCAATATTATACTTCCATGGACTACTAAAAGACCTTTTAAGGACAAAAAGAAATATTACTCTTGACAATAAAGACTATAAAAAAATCATATACCCTGTTATTAGGTCATCTTCTATAAAAGATATCATAGAATCTTTGGGTATTCCTCACACAGAAATAGGAGGGCTAATATTAAATAGTAAGAAAATCTATTTTGATTATATATTACACCCAACAGACAATATCCATGTCTACCCCCACATTAAACCAATTAAACCAGACAACTATCTATTTTCCCAACCCATACAAAATTATCGATTTTTAGTAGATGTAAATGTTGGACGCCTAGCAAAACTACTTCGGATCCTTGGATACGACTGTGCCTATAATCCATATTGGGACGATGAATTCCTGGCTCAAAAGGCATATGAGGAAAAAAGGATACTCTTGAGTCGAGACATACAACTATTAAAGAGAAAAAAAGTCCTGTGGGGCAAGTTGATCCTCAATGAAGATCCCAAATCCCAGTTAAAAGAGGTAATAGACCATTTTGGATTAAAGATTTATTATAGGCCATTTTCAAGGTGCCTTGTGTGCAATACAGAGCTCAAACCTGTTAGAAAAAAACAGATTTTTCACAAGTTAGAGCCAAAAACAAAAAGATATTTCAACCAGTTTGCCCTTTGTCCAAGGTGTAAAAAAATATATTGGGCAGGGTCCCATGTAGAAAAGATGGAGGCCATGATAAAAGAAATAAAAAGGAGAAAAACAAACACATAAAAAAGGAGAGCCCCATGGAACTAAAAGAGATTGTTCAACAGTTTAAAGAGATCCTAGATAATCCCTTTGAATATCTAAAAGGACTAAAGAGGCCAATAATTGCATATACATGCACATATGTGCCAGATGAAATCATATGGGGTCTTGGATTCCACCCTGCAAGGATCATTGGAACCTCTGAAAACCTGGAAATAGCACAGATGCACCTACAACCCTATTGTTGTCCTGTTGGGAAATCCATCCTACAGGATCTACTATCTAAAAATCTACCTACCGCCCATGTAGTTTTTTGCAAACACATGTGATACCATGCAGAGGATTTCAGATATATTTAGGATAAATAAGACCAATGTTCATCATATAGATTTCATGGTCCCTACAAAATTAAATTCCAAACCATCTGAGGAATATTTATATAATATAACAAAAAAATTCTATCATGTTCTAAAAAAAGACTCCCATTCCGAAGATAAGGTACTAGAATCTATTCATTTATTTAATCATATGAGAGATCTAATAAAACGTATCACCTATATATCTAGCCAAAGTACAACACTTTCCAACCTAGATTTATATATTATACAATTAGTTGGAATGCTCATGGATAGAAAGGAATATACCAGAGGATTAGAAGGGATTTTAAATTCCATTGAAAGCTCTCCACAACAAAAATTTATGGATCAAAAAAGGATTATAATAAGTGGCAGTATGTGCCAATCTCCTCTTTTATATAAAATTCTAGACCAATTAAGTGCCAGAGTAGTGTACAATGATACGTGTACTGGGAATAGAGCTTATGATAGGGATGTGCACATAACAAAAGATATAATTAAAGGTGTATCTACTAGTTTTATTGATCGTCCAATCTGTGCAGCAAAACATGCTGGGACCTTTTCAAGGATAGATTATCTAAAGTCCCTAATAAAAAAATATAGGGCCCAGGGGATGATTTATCTAGTGCCTAAATTCTGTGATCCCCATTCCTTTGATTTCCCAGACATAAGGGCACATATTAATATCCCGATATTATTTTTGGAAATAGAGCATCAACACGGGCTACATGGTCAAGAACATACTAGGATCCAGGCATTCTTAGAAAGATTATAACCCAAAATCAGGAGATCAAATATGGTAGAATATAAAAAAGCACCTATTAAGGCCAAGGACAAGATGAAACAAATAATGACCAATTATTTTTTAGATGCTTACAGTGCAAAAGATAATGGTAAAAAGATAGCATGGATAACCAGTGGTGGTCCAGTAGAGCCCTTACTAGCCATGGATATCATACCAATTTATCCAGAAAACCACGGGGCAATGATTGGTGCATCAAAAATGGGTCAAAAACTTTGCTCTTATGCACAGGGGTTGGGATATCCAAATGACCTATGCTCATATGCCTTAGCAGACATTGCTTGTAGTAAAGGAGAAAAGGGGCCAATTGGACAACTTCCTAAACCTGACCTATTAATATGCTGCAACAATATATGTTCCACTGTAGTAAAATGGTATGAGATACAGGCAAGGTACTTTGATGTTCCCCTATTTATTTTAGATACTCCAATGTGTCATACTGGATTTTCTTATGAAATAAGGTCCTATGTTGAACAACAATTTTATGAACTATTTTTGTTTTTAGAACACATATGCAAAAAAAAATTCAATCAAGAAAGATTACAACACATTGGGATGCTGTCTATCCAAGCCCAAAGACTGTGGCAAGAGATACTTGAAACTACAAAACATTCACCTGCTCCCATGAGTGCATTTGACGCATTCTTCCACCTGGCCCTTATTGTAACCCTGAGAGGGACACAGGTCTGTGTGGATTATTATAAGGAATTATTAGAAGAAATGCATCAAAGGATAGAGCAAGGTATTTGCGCTGTTCCACAAGAAAAATTTAGAATCTTGTGGGATAATCTACCAATATGGTACAGGACTAAATGGTTATCAGATAAATTTGCCCAAAAGGGGGTATGTCTAGTAGCAGATACATATACCTCTGCATGGTGCAGTTCTTTAAAATATATTGATGAAAACAATTTCTTAAATCCCTTATCAGAGGCATATACTAGGATCTATTTAAACCAAGGTATTGATATAATGGCAGATGAAATAATTAAAATGATAGAAAAATATATGATACACGGCTTTGTTATGCACTCAAATAGGAGTTGCAAACCATACTCCTTTGGGCAGTATGATATACAAAATATAATTAGAGCTCAAACTGGTATACCTATACTTATAATAGAGGCAGATATGCTAGATGAGACTAAATTTGCAGAGGGACAAATTGAAAGCAGAATTGAGGCATTTGTGGAACTCTTAGAAACCAGATATGAAGCATAACCTTACCTTAAGGAGGGGCCTTTTATGATTAGCGTTGGAATAGATATTGGTTCAATTACAGTAAAATGTGCCGTAATAAAGGACAATGAAATATTGGCAACATCTTTAGACCTAACTGGATTTGACGTAAAAAAAGCATGGAACAAAGTATTTTATGATACCATTAATAAAGCAAACATCCTTGAAAAACAAATAGACTATATTATATCTACCGGCTATGGTAGAGAAAGCGTGGACATTGCAGACAAAAAAATAACAGAGATCACCTGCCATGGAGCTGGGGCACATTTTTTAGACCCAAGGGTTCGAACTGTGATAGACATTGGTGGACAAGATTCCAAGGCAATATCCTTGGATAAAAATGGCAGGATCCTGGATTTTGTCATGAATGATAAATGTGCCGCAGGCACTGGACGTTTTTTAGAAGTCATGGCCAGGGCCATGGGGGTTGACTTAAAGGAATTTGGAAACTTATCATTAGAGGCAAAAGATCCAGTAAAGATAAGTAGTTTATGTACTGTATTTGCAGAATCTGAAGTTATTACCATGGTATCCAAGGGCAAAAAAAGAGAGGATATAATCGCAGGAATCCATAACTCCATTGCATCTAGGACATTTTCAATGGCCAACAGGCTCCAAATTTCGCCTCCTATAATGCTCACTGGAGGCGTAGCCAAGAATAAAGGACTTGTGAAGGCATTGGAAAAAAAATTTGCCCAAGATATTATAGTAAGTCCTTTTGCTCAATTAAATGGAGCAATTGGTGCTGCTTATCTGGCACAAAATCATAAAAAATAGAGGGGGATGAGACATGAGAATTTTAGAACCTGGATGGGTATGTGAGGGGATATATCTCCTTGGTAAACCTGAATCAAATGTATATCTATTGGATGGCGCCGATGAAATGGCCATTATTGGGGGGGGCATGATATATATTGCACCCCTTGTAATGGAGCAGATTAAAAATTTAGGCATTGAGCCAAATAAAATCAAAAAGGGGGTTATCCTGCACTCGCATTTTGACCATATTGGGATATTTCCTTATCTCAAAAAGAATTGGCCATGGTTGCAAATCTATGGATCAAAGCGAGCAAAAGATCTGCTGGCTACTCCAAAGGTAATTGAGTCTATCCAATTTATGAATGACATATTATTTGAAAGGGAAAATATGAAAGAAAAGGCAAAGGAGATGGACTTGGATTTTCCTGGCCTAGAAGTCAATAAGACTTTATCTAACAACGAGACATTAAGTGTAGGGGAATTTACACTCCAGGTATTGGAGGTCCCAGGGCATTCATCTTGCTCTATTGCCCTTTATGAACCCAACATAAAGGCACTTTTTGCATCAGATGCTGGTGGTATACCTATGGGAGAAGATGTATTTACTGCTGCCAACTCCAACTTTGACAAGTATATAGAAAGCTTGGAGAAGATGTCCAAATTGGACGTAAAAGTCCATTTAGCAGAACATTTTGGGGCCATGACTGAAAATGATGCACAGGAGTTTATGAAAAAATCACTAAAATCTGCAAAATCAACTCGAAAACTACTAGAGCAGGTGTATAAAGAAAACAAAGACATCAAGACTGCCACTGAAAAAGTTACTAATATGTTAGAAAAAAAACTGGACAAGGATTTCCTCCCTAAAGAGGTCATCTCCATAGTGGTTGGCCAGATGCTAAAATACATATCCAAGCACATAAATTAAAAAAGGCCCAGACCAATGCAAAAGGACTTAAAGAGAACACTCTCTCCTAATCTTGAGGACTATCTTGAAACAATCTTCTTGCTTGAAAGGGAAAAGGATTCTGCCAAGGCCAAGGACATTGCAGAAAGATTAGGAGTACAAAGGGCCTCTGTTACTGGTGCCCTCCAGGTCTTGTCTCAAAAAGGACTTATTAATTATAGACCTTATAGTTCTGTAACCCTCACCACAGAGGATTTTAAACTTGCCAGTGAAATTGTCTATAGGCACAAGGTATTAAAAGAATTTTTTTCCCTTTTCTTAAAATTACCAGAAGATATAGCAGAGACCAATGCATGTAGACTTGAACATTATATAGATGATCAAGCCCTTGACAGGATTATAGCTTTTATTCAATTTGTGAACCGATGTCCTAGAGCTGGGAATAAGTGGCTCCTAAAATTTCTTGATTCCTGTTATGTTATAGAAAACAACGAAAAAAAATGTATTAAATGTATCAAGGATTCTCTAAAATCTCTAAACAAAAATAAATAACAAACTAAAGTTCCGAAAACTGCAGGTTAATATGCAAGGAGGCGAAAGGTGCATGGGGCAAGATGCGAATTCTTTCCTTTAGCCCTTAGCCTTTAGCCCTTATTACAAATCTTCCTTATAAAGGGGTTACAGGTATGGGAAAAACGGCAAAAGGAAGCGACAAATATCTCCATAAAATTAGAAACATAGGTATGATAGCCCATATTGATGCTGGAAAGACCACGCTTACTGAGAGGATTCTATATTATACAAAAAGGATACATCGCATAGGTGAAGTCCATGAAGGCACTGCTACAATGGATTATATGCCAGAAGAACAAGAAAGGGGAATCACTATTACCTCTGCATGTACTTCATGTCATTGGCAGGACAAACAGATCAATATAATTGATACACCAGGCCATGTGGATTTTACCATAGAGGTAGAAAGGGCCCTTAGGGTATTAGACGGAGCAGTGGGAATATTTTGCGCTGTGGGAGGCGTTGAACCCCAGAGTGAAACTGTATGGAAACAATCTCAAAAATATCGGGTACCTAAGATAGCCTTTATCAACAAGATGGACAGAATAGGGGCAAATTTTGAAAATGTATTAAAGGAAATGAAGGAAAAATTAGGCACAAATCCAGTACCATTACAAATACCATGGGGTACAGGTTCAGAATTTTCTGGAGTAATTGACCTACTTGATATGAAATTTTTGTGGTTTGATCCAAGTTCCAGGGGAGAAGAGATTGAAAAAAAAGAACTCACCATTGAACAAAAAGATATGTGTATTAAATGGAGGGAAAAACTTATTGAAACCTTAGCGGAGATAGATGAAAATATACTTGAAAAATATCTATTAGAACAAGATATTAACAAAGAAGATATAAAAAAGGCCATTAAAAAAAACACCCTACAGCTTTCCATTACCCCTGTTTTTGTGGGTTCAGCACTTAAAAACATAGGGGTACAACCAGTTTTAGATGGAATATGTGAGTTCTTGCCCTCTCCATTGGAGGTAAGACAAATCCAAGGTATTGACCCTGATACAAAAGAAAAAAAGACATTTCCTGTATCCACCAACTCCCCTTTTTCAGCACTTGTTTTTAAAATAACCATGGAATCGGGAAGATTATTAGCTCTCTTAAGGGTATATTCTGGGTCCATTAAGGCAGGAGAAAAGGTCTATAACTCCACACAGGGTATTTATCAAAGGATTGCTAGATTGTTCACACTGCACGCAGATAGAAAGGAGAGGATCGATGAAGCAAGGGCTGGAGAGATAGTTGGGGCTGCAGGTCTAAAAGATGTAAGGACAGGTGATACCCTATGTCTAGATGACAATAAAATTATCCTTGAAAAAATAAGTGACTATAAGTCAGTCATATCTGTAGCATTGGAACCCAAAAATAGTGCTGAAGGTGAAAAATTAATTGCAGCATTGGAAAAATTTTTAAAGGAAGACCCCACCCTTTTTATGGAAGTAGAAGAAGAGACTGGGCAGATTATTTTATCTGGTATGGGAGAGCTCCACTTAGAGATAGTCCAAGAAAGACTTAGGAGGGAATATAAAGTAGAATTTAGAGCGGGAAATCCACAGGTAGTATACAGAGAGACCATATTAAAAGAGGCAAGTGCAAAAGAGGTCTTTTTAAAAGAGCTTGGGGACAATATGCATTATGGATGTGTGGAATTAAGGGTAGAACCCATTGATAGAGATGAACAAAATAAAATCATGTTTGAAATAGATACAACTATGTACCCTGAAAAATTAGTCAATGCCACAGAAACAGCCATTAAAGACGGCCTGCAAAGTGGTGTCCTAAAGGGTAGCCCAATTAATGGGGTCAAGGTAGTAATCCTTGATATGGGAGAGATAAAAGAAGAATCCTCTGAAATTGGATATCATATGGCTGCTGCCAGTGCACTAAAAAAGGCGCTAACAAAGGCATCTCCTGTACTAATGGAACCTATAATGTCTTTAGAAATATATGCACCTGAAGAATTTGTAGGAGATGTGATATCCTTGATTGGTTCCAAAGGGGGAAAGATTGAAAACATGTTTGAGAGGGGTCCAGACAAGGTGATCCAGGGACTTGCCCCACTTAGAAGGCTATTTGGCTTTTCCACTGAGTTGAGATCAGCGACCCAAGGACGGGCAGGTTTTGTAATGAAGTTTGAAAAATTCGATGTCCTAGATTAAGGTATATGAAAAAAAACAACCAGTTCTTTCCCAAAAAAAGTCTTGGGCAAAACTTCCTAATAGACCTAAATATCATAAAAAAAATAATAAATCTAATAGGACCAGGGCCTAAAGACTCCATACTTGAGATAGGTCCTGGTAGAGGCGCTCTAACACAACATCTTATAAATTCTTGTAAAAGACTAATATTAATTGAACGGGACCAAGGGCTAGCTTTTTATATCAAAAAAAAGTGGCCATGGACTGAACTCATATTAATGGATGCTCGTAATGCACCTTGGGATCGTATCCATGAGAAAATAAATAAAATTGTTGGTAATCTACCATACAATATTGCATCTAGACTTATCTGGGATATATGCTCCACTTGTACAAATTTAGACCTAATGGTGTTTACAATCCAAAAAGAAGTAGCAGAAAAAATAGCAGCAAAGGCAGGACAAAAAAAATATGGTCTTTTTTCAGCCTGGGTCCAGACTTTTTGTGATGTTGAGTTAAAATTTTTAATAGGTCCCAATTGTTTTTTCCCAAGACCCAAGGTTCAATCCCAGGTAGTGATCCTTAGGCCAAAAAAAAATATAGTACTAGACAAAGTTGCACAAAAAAGGTTATCTATTTTTTTGAAATTTTGTTTTAAATGTCCAAGGAAACAACTAGGTAATATATTAAGGGATTCTTGGAATCCTGATATTGATAATTATATAGGAATGAGAGGATTCACAAAAAAAACAAGGCCAGGGATGCTAACGCCTAAAGATTTTTACGAACTCTCACGAATTCTATATAACTTTAATAGATGAAAAATTTAAGGTGAAGGTAATTTGTGGTAATTATTTGTAATTTATAGTAATTTTTGTTAAATTAATATTATATAATTTTAGATGCTGTAAAGTGAAGCTTTGCTTCAGTTTTTTAAATACGTGTTAGATTAATATTCAAATTCAATTCAAAATTATAAAAAAGACAAAACAACGTATAAGGGCAACCTATTGTTATAGAAAAAATTTTTTAAGTTTAGTTGATGAAATACTTATAAAATAAGGGATAATCCCTTGACAGGAGATTTTATTTAATATTAGAAGTGTTGTCTATTGACGGACTACGCACCTAATATTTCAAGGAGGGTAGATTCTTCTAATAGAGAATATTAATTAGGTATATTAGTAGGTTATGGTATATTAAAGATTGGGAATAGTTTTTTTAGTAGAGCCACAATTTTAGTAAGGAGGAAGATATAATGACAAAGGCAGATCTTATAGCAAAGGTCGCAGAAAAGACAGAAATCACAAAAACCGAAGCTGAAAAAGTAGTAGGGGCCTGTTTAGAGTCCATTAAGGAAATACTTCAAAATGACAAAAAATTGACTCTTACAGGTTTTGGGACCTTTGAGGTGGTCCAGAGAAAAGAAAGAAAGGGGAGAAACCCACAAACCGGGGAAGAAATGATCATACCTGCAACTAAAGTAGTAAAATTCAAACCAGGCAAATTATTAAAAGAGGCCGTAAAATAATAACATAAGGAGAAAATTATATGCTTCCAGGGGAAACTATCCATTCAATGCTGCCGCAAGACCTTCCCTGGTGGAGACCTGATCATGCAATCTTTTTTGGAATAGTTTATATAATATTAATGGTGATTGGATCAGGTGTGGGGCTTGTAGTATTGAGATCTTTATTACAAGTATTTAAAGATAGACGCTCGTAATAAAATAAATAGTCTCTACCCTGCAAGTCCTATGAACACATAAAATTCTTAAAGAGAGGTGGAGAGTTGAAAACACCTCTCTTTTTTTCTTGCCAAACTATTAAAAGATTCTTATTGTATTAAGATTAGTTCATAAAAAGGGGGTGAAGCTAAGTGCCTGGAGTTTTTTTACATGATGGAGAGAACTTTGAGATAGCAATCAAAAAGTTCAAAAAACAGTGCGAAAAGGCAGGGATCCTATCAGAATTAAAAAAAAGACAACACTATGAAAAGCCCAGTGTAAAGAGGAAGAAAAAGGAGGCTGCTGCCAGAAAAAGGTTAATGAAAAAATTGAGAAAGGCTGGATTGATTTAATTTTTTGTGACTACAAAAACCGGGTTTCTATCTTTTATCATACTGATTAGAGACCCGGCCCTCCTCATAATATTTCACATTGTGAAACGCGTATAAACTTGTTCATAATTAACCCCTGAAAGACCTGTATGAAACATGATGGATAATAATACATTAAAACTACTAGAATTTACTAATATATTAAAATATTTATCAATTTTTTGTGCATCCGAAAGTGCAAAAAGTAGATGTCTAGAACTTAAGCCAGAAGCTGATATCCTCAAGATCAAAAAAAGTCTATTGCTATTAAAAGAAGCAATAGGATCGTCTGATGAAATAAGCAAGATTGTATATGAATTTCCCCCATTAGAAGGGTTATTTATACATATTAGCAAGGGCAATAACCTAGATGAAGATGGCTTATTTGCTCTGAGGATATTCTTAGAAAAAAGCAAAAGATTAAAAGAAGTTATCCAAGGACTTGATCAAAGATTATTTCCCACTTTTATTGAAAAATTTTCCCCTATCCCATGGCCTCAAGAGACATGGATGGCCCTTAAAAGATGTGTGGATCTAAATGGAGAAATAAAGGATCAAGCTAGCCCTGGACTTTTGGCAGTTAGGGATGAAATCAGAAAGATTCAAAAAAAATGTACAAAAAAGATTAATGATTATATAAGTGAGTTAAATATAGGAGAGATGGTTCGTGATGAATATCTTACCATTTCCTCGGATAGATATGTAATCGCACTAAAGTCCAATTTCAAGGGTAGGGTTAAGGGTATCATACATGACTACTCCCAGAGTGGGGAGACCTGTTATTTTGAGCCAATATTTTTAGTAGAACTAAATAATAGATTACAAGAGCTAAAAAATAAGGAAAGGGAAGAAAAAAACAAAATTTTAAAATATCTGACCTCCCTTGTAACCCATGAACAGGAAAAAATAGAGACACTCTATAGCTACATGATAGAATTGGATATCCTTCAGGCAAAAATAATATTCAATGAAAAAATAAAGGGCAATATAGTAAGTATAACCACAGAAGAGGTAGCACTGAAAAATTCAAGACATCCTTTGCTCTATTTAAAACACAAAGGGGAAATTGAACCTATAGACATAGTTTTAAAAAAGGATCAAAAGGGTCTAATCTTAACTGGAGGTAATTCAGGAGGAAAGACCGTATCACTTAAGACCTTGGGTCTATGTGCGCTTATGGCTTATTGTGGGTTACCTATCCCCTGTGATGAGGGTAGTTCAATCCCTTTTTGGAAAGATATATTTGTATTTTTAGGGGATGAACAGTCCTTACAAGAAAGCCTTAGCACTTTTACAGCACAAATAAAAAAACTAAAAGATATTTGGCCCAAAATAGATAATTCCACATTGGTGTTATTAGACGAATTTGGTACAGGAACTGATCCATCTCAGGGTGCCGCCCTGGCGCAAGCTGTAATTGAATCATTATTAGAAAAAGGGAGTTGGATATTTGCAATAACCCACTTTCCTTCTCTGAAGCTCTACGCCTTGGAAAGAGAAAATGTAAGGGCGGCAATGGTACTTTTTGATCCATCTACAAAAAAACCCCTATATAAGATAGCCTATGATCAAGTAGGACATTCCCAGGCACTTGAAGTAGCCAAGGAATTTGGAATGCCTAAAGAAATACTCTCCAAGGCAAGAAAATATCTCCTAATAAATAATGAAGAAACCACTAGGATAGTAGAGAAACTAAATAAACTAGCAGTTCAAAGAGAAAGAGAACTCCAAAAATTACAAATGGCTCAAAAGGAACTAGACCAAAAGAAAAGGGAATTAAAGACCAAATATGAAAAAGAAATCCAAAAATTAATCCAAGACATAAACACCAAGGTAAAAGAGATTCTAATCAGTTATAGAGAGCAAAAAATACAGAGAAAAGAGGCCAGAAAAAGATTAAAACAATATAGAGAGATTTTAAAACAAAAAATAGAGGTCCCTAAAAAAATAGAACCACCCTCTTTTGAAGAAATAAGGATAGGCCTTAAAGCATTATATTTGCCCTGGGATAAAAAGGGAATCATTGAAGAAATTGACCAAAAGAAGAACAAAATAAAGGTAAACGTCTCAGGGGTTAGCATGTGGGTAAAATTAGAGGAGATATCTATATTGGGAAAAATAGCCCCAGATAGAGATAAAAATAAGTGTTATATGAGCTCAAACACAAAGGCCACGTATCCCTATTCCCTAGATATTCGTGGTAAAAGGATTGATGAGGCTGAGGTATTGTTAAATCAATTTTTGGATAAGGCCATATACACAGGAAAGAGGGAGGTGGAGATTATTCATGGGAGGGGACAGGGAATACTGAGGCGATTTGTCCATGAAATTCTAAAAAACTTTCCCCACATAGAATCCTTTTCCTTTGCAACAGAAGATAGAGGTGGAGATGGGGTTACCATAGTAAAACTCCGTTAAGCAGTTGTTTAATTTTAGGTATTATGGGCAAAATAAACAAAGAAATCATTCAAGACATTAAGGATAGAATAGACGTAATTAACCTTGTGGAAAGATATGTCCCTCTTCAAAGGGTAGGCTCCAGGTTCAGGGGACCATGTCCTTTTCACCAAGAGACAAAGCCATCTTTTTATGTAGACCCAAACCTTGGATTATATCATTGTTTTGGTTGCCATGCGTCTGGAGATATTATTGATTTTTATTGCAAAATCAATGGATTAGACTTCTATCAAGGTCTTATAGACCTTGGTCGAGAAGTAGGGATAGATATAGACATCAATACATCCTATGGGGGAAAAACCTCTAAGCGAAGGATCATCTTAGAATTAAATTCAGTTGCCTTAAATTTTTTCCAAGAATCCTTAAAAACAAATAAAAGGGCCAAAGAATACCTAAAGGAGCGTCATATCAATGAAGACCTGATTCGTGATTTTCAAATAGGATATGGGCCTGATTCGTGGGATGGGCTAAAAAATTTCTTAAAGAGAAAGGGATACTCCCTCTCTGACGCAATCCACTCAGGCTTAATCGTAGAAAATGAAAAAAAACATGTATACGACAGATTTAGGTCTAGGATTATATTCCCCATATTAAATATTAGTGGACATTGCATTGGTTTTGGTGGAAGAACAATAACAGATATGGAGCCCAAATACCTAAACACTAGTGAAAACCAGGTATTCAAAAAAGGAGAAAATTTATACGGTCTTTATCAGGCAAGAAGGGAAATTGGACTAAAAAAATCTGTTATACTCACCGAAGGATATATTGATGTAATAAGATTACATCAGTTTGGGTATAAAAATTCTTGTGGTGTATTAGGCACGGCCCTGACCCCAGCTCATGTAAAAAAGGTCTCCAATCTATGTTCCAAGGTAATCCTGATATTTGATGGAGACGAAGCTGGAATTAAGGCAACATTAAAAAGCGCACAGTTATTTTTGTCCCATGGTACCAGGGTAGAAGTAGTACAACTGCCTCAAGGGGAAGATATAGACTCTTTTTTATTAAAACAAGGTCCAGATTCTCTTGACAAACTTATAAAAAATTCAGAGGAAGGACTTGTCTTTTGCACAAAGATGATTAGAGTTAACCATTCGCCAAGAGAGATAATCCTCTGGTGCAAAGAATTTATCTCTTCTATCGAGGATCCAGCATTATCGGGATTTTATATCCCTATCATTTCAAAAGAACTGGGTATTTCAGAGATGGAACTCAGATCATCCCTTAACTTCAATAGAAAAAAGGTCCCCATGAACAGACAATCTATAAACCCTAGCAAAAAAATATGTTTAGGGGACAGAGAAGTATTAAAATTTGCTATTTGTTTTCCTGAACATATAGAGGGATTAAAGGGATTGGAAGTAGATAAATATTTTAAAAACAACTTTGCAAGATTATTATGGAAAAAATTAATCGCATATTCCCCTGAGGAGATCCTCTACCAATTAGATGAGATGGAGAGGGAATTTTATATTGAATCCCTTTTTTACAAAGAAAAAAGTGGCGATAGTTTAAAATTATGGGAACAAATCAAAACGTTCCTCAAAAACAAACAAAGAGAAAGGCTCTTAGAACAAACTAGACAGGCCCTACGTGAGGCAGAGATTGCAAAAGACTCAAATAAAATAAAATTTTATGTATCCCAATTAAATAGTCTAGTAAAAAACAAAAATTAAAAAAGGGGGGAGAATGAGAAGCATTAAAGAAGTTCAACAAATCAAAGCTCTTATAGCCAAGGGAAAGGAAAAGGGATTCTTGACCTTTCAGGAACTAAATGCCTCTCTTCCATCAGATGTGAATGACCCTGACCAAATAGAAGAAATTATAAATCTCTTTCAACAAATGGAAATCTCTATTGTAGATGAAGAGACCAATAAAAAGATAGAAATAGTGAATGATGTAGAATTAAATTTTGTAGACCTTTCCAAATCTGAAGAGGATATCCCAGAAACGTCTAGGAGTATGGACCCTGTTAGGATGTATTTACATGAGATGGGTCTTGTCCCATTACTAGATCGAGAGGGAGAGGTCAGGATTGCAAAAAAAATTGAACAGGGTGAATTAGAGGTCTTATTTTCTTTTGCAGAGATACCAGTAGCTGTTGAATATTTGATAAATGTTGGGGATGAACTAAAAAAAGGTCAAATCAAACTCAAGGACGTAGTCAAGACCATAGAAGAAGATGACCCTGCTGAAGAAGAGATGAATCAAAGGGAGAGGGTGATCTCTCTATTAGAGGAGATAAAACAGATATATAGAAAAAAAAGACACTTATATAACAAACTCAGTGAAATGTGTACATTGAATAAAAGGACCAGGGCCATTGCAAAAAGATTTTTAGACCTTAAATACGATATAGTTGATAGGCTCAAGGCAATTAAATTAGAAAAAAAATTGGTAGATGAGGTAATTGAACATATTGAAGACTATGTTCGTCAGATGAACAACTGTAGGCGAGATTATTCAGCTTATATAATTTCTGTGGGTAAGACACAGGGAGACATAGAAAATTTGTTCAAAAAATTAGACAGGCGGGACTTAAAGCCTATTGAAGTAGCAGAAGAGTTAAATATGACAGTAGAGGAAATGTTCTCTTTTAAAGAGATGTTAACTGCCAAGGTGGAGATTTTAAAAAGATTGGAGGAAAATTGTTGTCATGATGTAAATGAACTAGAAGATATATTGTGGCGCATGAAATATGGAAATGAATATGCCTTAAAGGCCAAGCAGGAACTCATTAGGGCAAATCTAAGACTAGTAGTTAGCATTGCAAAAAAATATACCAATAGAGGACTCCAATTCCTAGACCTAATTCAGGAAGGGAATATTGGGCTTATGAAGGCCGTGGACAAGTTTGAATATCAGAGGGGATATAAATTTTCCACTTATGCCACATGGTGGATTAGACAAGCAATAACTAGGGCAATCGCTGACCAGGCCAGGACGATCAGGATACCTGTACACATGATTGAAACAATAAATAAATTGATTCGCACATCTAGGTACCTAGTCCAGGAGCTTGGGAGAGAACCATTACCTGAAGAAATCGCTGAACGCATGGATTATCCCCTAGAAAAAGTGAAAAAGGTCTTGAGAATAGCAAAAGAACCAATATCCCTGGAAACACCTATTGGAGATGAAGAAGATTCAAGTCTTGGAGATTTTATTGAAGACAAAAAGGCAGTAGCTCCAGCGGAAAAAGTGGTTCACTCTAAATTAGAGGAACAGATAAATAAAATACTCTCAGAACTTACCCCAAGGGAAGAACAGGTCATTAGAAAGAGGTTCGGTATAGGTGAAAAGTCTGATCATACACTTGAAGAGGTTGGAAAATTATTCAATGTTACTAGGGAAAGGATCAGACAAATTGAAGCAAAGGCCTTAAGAAAATTAAAACACCCCTCTCGCAGCCAAATATTAAAGGCATATTATGACTTGTAAAGGATATCTCAAGGTATTAGTTTTAGGGGACACATGTCCCCCTAAAACTAATACACAACTATACAAAATACCTCTGATTATTATTCCCTCATTAATCACCATCTTATATATTATTATAACCCCTGTCTCTTGCCTGCCCCAAAAAATAGATCAAGGTTGGTATGTTAAGGTAAAATGGGTAATAGATGGGGATACCTTTGTCCTTAAAAACAATGATATTCTTCGGTTAAAAGGAATAGATGCCCCTGAACTTGGACATGAAAAAGGAGAACGCGATCAATATTATGCCATACAGGCAAAAAATAAGCTAAAGGAACTAGTGTACAAGAAATATGTGATTATAAAAAAATATGGACTTCAAAGGGATCGTTTTAACAGGCTACTCGCCTATGTCTATTTACCTGATGGAAGATTTTTAAATTTACTCATGATAAAAGAGGGTTATGCGTTCTTTTTCCCACATAAAGACTTAGAATATAAAATGGCCAGAAAATTCCTTGCAGCCCAAAGGACTGCTATGGCTCAAAGACGGGGATTTTGGAATCATATTTTGAGCATGGATATCGCGCAACGACCTTATATTGGAGACAAAAAAAGCCGTAGGTTTCATACATTAAACTGTGTTTTTGGTAAAAAAATTTATTGGAAATATAAAGTCAAATTTTCTTCCCTTTATGAAGCCTTTTACAAGGGTTTCTCACCAGGCAGAAAATGTACTCCTTGGCCTTATGTATCTAGATAGATATAAACTCATTATCAAAACTTTTATTTTATACTTGAAAACCGTTTACATATTTTATACATCTAAAGAAAATATTGCCATTTTTTAAAGGAACAATTTTGTAATGAAGGAGCTCTTATAATATGGGTAAAAGATCTACTTTTTTAGAATTAAAAGAAAGAGAAAGGGAAAAACGACGGGAATTAATATTGGAGGCAGCTACCAATCTTTTCTCCAGCAGAAACTTTTCAGAGATAGGGATGAGGGATATTGCGGAAGAGGCAGGGATCTCTCCTGCGTCTATATATAGATATTTCCCAAACAGGGATGCAATACTCTTAGAAGTACTAGGTCAGGATATAAACGAAGGAAGACTTAGACAACTCAAAAGGTTAGAACAGGGTGCATCATCTTTAGAGGAATTTGGGGTAGGAATTGTTGACTTCTTTTTTGACAAAGAGTCCACCCTGCATATGCTCACACATTTTTTATTGAATGAAAAAGTGGATCCTGTTATACTTAGTCAGTTTAAGTTAAACCAAAAATTTTTTTTAGAACACTTTGCAGGGGTCTTAGAGAATATAGGGATATCTATTCCCAATATTCAAGAATTTGCAGAAGTATTTTTTTCATCTATATTTGGAATTATTATTACTTTTAAAAATACAAATGAGCAAGACAGGGAAAAGGCAAAGGAAGAGATATACAACATTGTAAAATTTACGTGTCAGATATTTGAAAGGGCATTAACTAACTTTAAAAAGACAACTAGGTAATCTTTCATGGCCACCAACATCCTCTTAGAAACAGGTACTAATGAACTAGAATTAGTAGAGTTTTTTATAGAAAAAGATGAAGGGATTAAAGAATATTATGGAATCAATGTAATCAAAGTACAAGAAATCATAAGGTTTCCTGAGCTAACCAAGGTCCCCGTCACTCCACATGAATGCTTTTTAGGACTCATTAGACTTAGAGATGAGGTCATTCCTTTAGTAGATTGTGGCATATATCTATACAACAAACCCCTTGACTCTAATGGAAAGGTTATAATCACAGAATTTAACAAAATGAAAGTGGGATTTTTGGTGTCTGGTTTGACTAGAATACACCGTATTAGTTGGGAAGAAGTAGATCCACCAGTAGGAATTGATTATGGGAGTAAAACTCCTTGCATAACTGGTGTGGTAAAATTTCATGACCACATTATATTCTGTTTAGACGTTGAAAAAATCGTAGCGGATCTTGTTCCAATGCTAGCTAATACTGGGATTATATCAAAAGAAAATACACCTAAGATATACAAGGTCCTAATCGTCGATGACTCACCCACTGTTAGAAATATGCTAATAAATAATTTATCAGGATTTGATATCCATGCCACTAAAAACGGCCAAGAGGCGCTGGAATATCTAATGGGTCTAAAAGATACAGAAGGAGACATCTTAGAGAAAATAAACCTTGTAATAACAGATATAGAGATGCCTCAAATGGATGGCTTTACATTGACAAAAAAAATAAAACAAGATCCAGTTTTGCAAAAACTACCTGTGATCCTATTTTCCTCTATGATAACTGACAAAATAATGCATAAAGGACAGTCTGTTGGGGCAGATGATCAAATTTCTAAACCAGAAATAAATGAGCTTGCCCAAAGGGCGATAAAATTAATAGAAAATACAAAAAAATAATTAAATACAAGAAGTACAACAAGGTTTATATTCACAGTATTTACAAGTAGTAGGTTCAACAGGACCAGAGACCTGCCCATATATCATATGTTCAATGAGATAGGTCAAAATCTGAGGAAAGGTGTGTTCAAAAAAATCCTTATACCTTTCTTGTATCTCTCTTTTATTCCTAATATCCATCCATATCTTTTCTTTTCCATCAAAGGACAAATCCACAATTCCTCCCCTTATCTTTGAAAAACAGATCTTGTTATTCATCCCATATAAATATATGTAAAAGGGTATTTGTATGTCCTTTATAAATTCATATACCTGAGATATTCCCTCATGCTCATAGGCAGTTGGGACATCAAAGTCCTTGAATATATTTGCGAATAAAGGGATCCTCCCTGTTTTATAATCTAATATATAGAAGATATCCCCCCTTAGATCTATCCTATCGATCCTACCTTGTAATGTTATGTCTTTCCCATGAAATTGAAAAGGAACGGTTACATTCCTCTCCATGTCAATTATGTTAGTCTGTTCAGGGAAGTTAGTAAGAAATTGTTTTAATCTAAATTTTGTAAAGTATATTAACATATGTTTCTTTGAATTAGATATTTTTTTTAATAATCTATTCGCTTCAAAACTTTCCAAAAAATATTTCTCAAGTATCTCAAACCTCAATTCCCTTTTATTAATACAGCCATTATTTGTACTTATCTTGCTAAAATATTTATATAAACTTAGATGAATTACTTCCCCAAGTTTGTCCAATCTAACCTCTTCAATCTCTTTTCTACCTGATAGATCAAGGATATTTGAGAACAAAAACCTTTTAGGACATTTCAGATATTCATTTAGGATCGAGGGATTTATTTGCATAATACGTGTAGATATTCTTTCCCTTAATAAGGAATCCTTTGACAATTCTATGGACCTTTTCTCAGGGATTATTATATCTGAACATGAACTCTTAAATTCCAGATAAAAATCCTTATCAACAACGGGATTAGTTTCGTAAGTAATTGTCTTTTGGTCCTTTTCTAGCTCCCACAATATCTTTTCTATAAACCTACTCCTCACCCTCTTTCCTTCTATATCTCCATTGGAAACAGTCCTATGTTGATAAAATAGGTTTATCTCTTCGCTACTTTTAATAAGCCTCTGAAAATGATACTCATATATAGCTTCTTCCCTGGACCTTGTGGGGAAGCCAAGGGCTTCTCTTACTTCTAAGGGAAGCAAAGGGCTGGGAAGAGATATCCCAGGCAATATCCCTTCATTTACATCTAGGACATATACTTTTTTAAAGCTAAGTGCCCTACTCTCCAACACCCCCATAACCTGCAAACCAGATAGGGGCTCACCTTCAAAGGGTATCCTTAGACTAGAGGAGACCCTATTTACAAAATTATAAAGTTGCCTACCCTCCATATGTACATCAGAGAACAAGGAATCTTCTAAAAGAGGTACACACTTATCTATCAAATATGCAAAAAATTCTCTTTCTAATATTGCCAGTTCACTCTCAAAATGGGACACAAAATCTATTACAGACCATATAGCCGAGGCCAGTTCTTTTAAGGATCTGCTCTTCTCAATTGGCCCTATGACAAATTCAAACAACTTATTGACCTCTGCACTTACCTCCTCTGGTGGTACTTCCAAATCATCTTGGACCTTTTCACACAAACCATTTATTTCATCCCTTGTAATAAATGGATCTGAGAATTCCTCTAGTATCTTCAGAAAAAAACTTAATTTTTTATTTTCTCTTAAATAAGGACCAGTTAGTAGCCTTGAAAATTCCTTGATCGTATAACCAAGTGTATCATTTTTTTTTAGAATTAGCCTAAAAAGTAGGTCTATTAATATAAATATCCCGGACAAATTAAAGGGATATCCCATAGTAATATTTATTTTAACATCTTTGGGAAGGGCATATATAGTTGGAATTAGGATAGAAGGATCAGGGAGTATTATTGCGATCTGGTCTGGAGACTCTGCGTCCTGTTTTATTTTTAATGCTTTTTTTAATTCTTCTAGCTCCAAGTGTAGGTCATGGGCCTCTAATATTTTGATATGTCTTTTTTTTGAACTCTCCACTTCATAAATAATCTCTGAATTATTTATAGCCCAGTCCTTTAACCATTCCCTGTATACGTCATGTAGGCACTCCAAGCCTCCATGCCAGTAAAATCTGGCACCGTGGTCATAAAATTTCTTTAACAATTTGCTCTCTGCCTTGGTCAATGCAAAAAAACCTAAAAAATAATAGGGCCCCTCTCCTATCTCAAAATCCTTATCAGCCAGAAATCTCAATTTTTTCCAGTGGGTAATATACCTATTTTTATCTAAGTATGTGTTGAATTCCAGATAGATATCAGCCAATCTCTTTAGAATCTCTTGTGCAACCCTGTCCAATTTGTCTTCTGGTGGATATAATATATCTTCAGGAACTACCATCTCCAAATCTAATTCCCTAAATATAGAAGCTATTTCCATGGCCCAGGGGAAAAAATCTCCAAAATTGGTCCTATATTTTGCTGGCAATACTTTCATGGCACATAAATACGCCACATAGGCCTGGTCATAATCATTCAAGGTCAAATATGAGCTATATCCTCCACCAGTTTTGAAAAAAAGCATATCTACCCAATCTTCAAAACTCTGTACTACCCCCAAAAAAGTGGGAAAGGGTATCTCCTTTGACAGATAATAATGAAAAAAATGGATTGGCCTCTTGTGAGTAAATATTACATTTACTTTATCTAAATTAGTTCTAAATTCTTTGGTTATATCCTTAACTAGTGTTTGAACTAGATTCTTTGAATATGGCACTATTTTAATATATCTCATAACTCAAGTAAGTAATAAGTGTTAAGCTTTTTCTTTCAAAAACGTGAAAAAACTTATGTTTTTTCTGAATACTAATTCATTGTATATAAGGGCTAATGGCTAAAGGCTAAGGGCTAAAGGAAAGAATTCGCCTCTCGCCCCATATACCTTTTGCCTTTAGCCCTTTGCCACCTAAGCGAAACTTCGTTTCGCTTAGTGCTAACGCATATTTTTTTATAAGGATTTATTCCTTATTTTAAAATTTGGCCAATGGCCAAAGTAAAGCGAAACTTCGTTTCGCTTTAACCTGCAGATTTCGGAACTTTAGTTTGTTATAATATGGGTATCACCTTTTTTGAAAGGATATATATCAAAAAACCTTTCGTGTATTTATTAAAAATTTTTCTTACAGCATAAATGTATTCTTTTACCTGGGAAAGATGTTTGTTATATACATCTTTAGAATATTCACTCTTAAATTCTACTACAATAATTTCATTATCTCTAACAACTACCCTATCTGGTCTAATTAGATTAAATCCATCTTTTCGTGGAACAAGTATATCTCTTTCAATATAAGTACAATATCCTGGTTGATTAAACAGGCCTTTTACCTGAGATATTTTAAAAATCTCCAATATTGGAGATATAAAGTCTCTTTTAATATGCCATTTGTGTCTTTTTTCTCCAAAATATGCCAACGCATTTTCTACAATCTCCTCGATCTTCTCTATATCGTCATAGGAATATATATTGGATAAGATAAAATGAATTATCTCACCCTTTTTTCTTTTAAGGGGTCTATCTCTAAATACTTTTTCTTCATAACTTCTAATCAATATCTTTGAAAAAAACATATATAATCCTTAACTTATTTCTTTAATAAAAGATTCAAGTCCTGACCTTTTTACTAACTCTTCTATCCAAACTGATACAGGGGGAGCACCTTTTTTGGTTGTATTAAAGAGATAGCAGTAAACTCCAAGCTTTGCACGAGTAACTGCAACATAGAACAGATTTAAGAGCTCCTGGGCTTCTTGGGCCCTGAGCCTTTGTCTACAAAGTTTTATGTCCTCAGATAGTACATCAGCCTTGCTACTTAGACATACTAGTTCCTTATCTTTTACCACTAAGGGGGAAAAATTCTTTATCCTCCAATCTGTAAATGGAACAAGTACATATGAAAATTCCAATCCCTTGGCCTTGTGAATGGTTATCACCCTCACCGCATTAACTGCTTCAGGAAGACCAATTTGGACTTCCATGACCCCATCTTGGGCAAATTCTACAAATTCATCTAGAAAAAGAGGGTTTCCAACCTGGGACTCATAGGCAAACTCCAAAAACTTGTCTACAAATACCTTGTGCGGTGTTAGATCTCCAGATTCTAACCTCTCTTCTAGACCAAATAAATTTAAGACCAGTTTTATTAACTCATAACATGAGACAAATGACATAAACCTTTTTACATAAGATACCTTGTCTAACACCTCCTGTTTCCAAGTATTCATTTTTGCATCATCACTATACCAACCTTTAATAAGATCCTGTTCATCTCTTGGACCATTTTGTAATATTCCTGATACCAAAAAACCATATAAGGCTACATCATCAAAAGGGTCAATCAAAAGACGAAGGAAACACATAATCCCTCTAATTATTAAAGATGTCCATAAATTCAGAGAGTTTTCTGTGACAACAGGCAAATTCGCTTCCATTAGCCATGAGGAGACTTCCCTTGCCTGATCATTTGTACGCACAATTACTGCCACCTGGGAGCCTTCAATTTTATTTATCTGGGATTTCCATAAAAAAGATACCGATTGGACTAGACTTGTCTTTAATTGATCGAGTATCTCGTCTTTATCTCCTGTTATTTTATAAAACCTTATTTGGGCATCTACATCCATTTCCCTGGCAGGAGATTGAATAAGATCTTTAAAACCATTGCTTAAACTATCTGCAAATTCTCTTCTTACTTCAGGTAGTATGTCCCTTCCCACTGCTATATTAGAAAAACATTCCTCAATCCATTGTTTGTCATTTAATGGAGAAAACAATTTATTAAAAAAATCTACTAACTGGGGATGAGACCTATAATTATTCTCAAGGGTCCTTTCAACACAATATGATACACTTGGAAAGGCGTGTTTTAATTCTTCAAATAGTTTCCAATCCCCCCCTCTCCACCTGTAAATTGCCTGTTTTATATCTCCAACCACAAATAGGGATCCCCCTTGGGATAAGGCCTCTTCAAACAAGGGCATAAGGGTATTCCATTGTTTCCTTGAAGTATCTTGAAACTCATCAAACAAAAAATGCAAAAAACGAGACCCCATAAAACTATACACTATTGGAAAACCTTTTTCCTTAATGTATGAATCTATCTTCTTAGTCCAAGTGATACTTAAGGAGACTCCATCCCTTTTCATTATATTATCAATAACCTCACTCATTAGGTATAAAATGGGGACATATCCTATTGCCTGATAATAAGCCAATCTGGCCAACTCCAGTTGATAAGAAATAGCTGCTCCCTTTAATCTCTCAAATATATTTTTAAACTCTTGGAGTGTGGAGCCACTTATTTTAGAGGCCATACCCTTTTTGAATAGAGAATCAAAATCATTTTGCCAAAACTTTTTACCTATTATTTCACCCTCTGAAAGCTCAGGGGCAAGTGACCTCAGTTTATTTTTATTCAAATAATTATCCAGTTCCTTGTATTTTAAATAAAACTCCATATACAATTTTTTTAATTTGTTCCTTGCCAGGGTGTATCTTTTCAAATCCAGTTCCACAATCTTTAGACCTTCGTCCAAAAATCCATATAACTCAGCCAGCCGTTTTTTTATACCTTTTTCAGGATAAAATCCCCTTTTATTCTCAACTGTTAAGTAAGTATCAAATACCTTTATAATTGTATTATTGTTCTGAGGATCACTAGACATAATGAGAAAATCAAATGCCTCATCCACAAATCTCTGTACTGAAAATTCCACCTCCATGTCTGGGCCTAGATTTAGTTCAAAGGCCAGGGCCTTAAAGATTGAAAAAATCAAGGAATCAATAGTGGTGACATGAAAATCTGAATAATTATCAATTATTGTATCTATCCAAGAGCTGGCCTCCATAGGAGCTAGTCCTGTTTGAGCTCTCAATACATGACCGATATCAGTTTCAAGGGCTATTTGTTTCAAGAAATAAAGAACACGCTCCTTCATCTCAGATGCTGCCTTATTAGTAAAAGTTATAGCAACTATTTTCCTGAGATTAAAGGGAGTAGGTCCTTTTTGGGCCTTTAATAGCCTCAAAAAATGGAGGGACAACTCATAGGTCTTCCCTGATCCAGCAGAGGCCTTTATGATTGATATTGGAGATATGTTGTATAATTCCATATGTTACTTCTAAACTACCATTTGGCCATGCCATTCATTATCCTATTATACAAAGACATTGGCAAAAAACACCATGAATGGACCTGCGTGTCATATATCTTGGTACCATCTACAGTCTCCCTATTAGGTTTCCTTGGCTCATATTTTTTTGAACCTATAGCAAAACTCCACCAATTACCAGGATAAGTAGGGATGGGGAAAGAATATAGGTCAACTATTGGAAATATTTTCTTTAAACTGTTTTGTACCTCAATTGCCATTTCCCTGTGAAAACCCAGAGATTCACTATGGGTCACATATAAGCCATTATAAGACAAGCAGTGAAAAATATTTTTAAAGAATTCCTCACTATATAAACTCCTGGCCATACCAATGGCATCTGTGGAATCCACAATAACTACGTCAACATCTTGCTGTTTTTTTATAAACTCTGCTCCATCCACATAATGTATCTCTACTCTAAAGTCATCTAGCCCTGAAGACACAAAGGGGAGATATTTTTTTGAGATTTCTACAACTTTTTTGTCTATTTCTACTAGATATGCCTTTTTAACACATTTATGCCGTAATACCTCTCTCATGGTCCCTCCATCTCCACCCCCTATGACCACGACTTTTTCTGGGTTTGGATGAGTATGCATAGCTATATGAGTCAGCATTTCGTGATAAAAGAATTCATCTCTTTCTGTTAACTGGACAATATTATCAAGTACAAAAACCCTTCCAAAATCAGGACTTATAAATACCATTAGTTCCTGAAATTTACTTTTTCCCTTGTATAGTATCTCCTCTACTTCGTATACATATTTTATTGGAGAAAAGGGCTCATTTTCCATAAAACTGACTGCCATGATGTGCACACCTCCTAAAATCAATTTAAATTACCACATTGAAAAACACTATTATACTTTTTATTTCAAAAACGTGAAAAAAATTTACGTTTTTTCTAAATCCTAAGTCATTGTATATAAGGGCGAAGGGCTATTTGTTAAATTTTGAATTATAAATTTTGAATTTTAAATTAAAATAAGGAACAAAATCTCTTTTAAAAATTAATCCAAAATCCAAAATTCAACATCCAAAATCATATTGGAATCCTTTCGCCTTTAGCCTCATGTGCCTTTTGCCACCTTTCATATTAACCTGCAATTTTCGGAACTTCAGTTTAATATTTTATACTCACTAAATAATCACCACTAATGGCACAGGAAAGCCATTAAACTCAGATGCATAAGAGGTGGTATATGCACCTGCTGATGGTATCAAGACCGTCTGGCCAGGCCTTAACTCTTGTTCAAAAAATACATTTTTTTCTATAACATCCATTGAATCACAACTTGGACCTGCAAGTACCCATTTCTTTGCCTTTTCAAAAAATCCTTGTTCATTTTCCAACAAGTTATCTTCTTCATCTCCTATTTTTTCAGGTACATATGAATATTTTATCCCACCTATGGCTTCCATAAGACCATTGAATACTCCTACATCTAAGTACGCCCAATTTTCATACCCCCTTTTTGCTACCCCAATTACCTTAGTAATCATAATACCACATTCTCCAACTACTGCCCTACCTGGTTCTAAAAAAATCTTGACCTTTCCATGAAATTTCTCCTTTAAATACCCATGGATTTTCTCTTCTATCTCTTTGATCTTTGGGGCAACCTTTGTATAACTTATTGGATAACCTCCACCTATATTTAAAAATTTTAAATATATTCCCTCTGTTTTGCAAAGTTCAAATAGTCTCTTTGCCTTATCAATGGCAATACACCAGTTATAAGGATTCAAACACTGGGATCCCACGTGAAAGGTTACCCCTGCTGGCACCAATATACCACCTTGCTTTACCCTCTTTAAAAGTGCAAGACCATCTTCTATTTCAACTCCAAATTTTTTACTAAGGGGCCATTCACTACCTTCATTTGGAACAGATAACCTAACATAACATTGTGCCCCAGGGGCGAATTTCTCTAGTTTTTCTATCTCAGATATAGAATCAAAAACAAAATACCTAACCCCATAACTGTATAGGGCCTCAATAAACTCAATAGATTTTACTGGGTTACTTGTGATAATCCTTTTAGAAGACACTCCCAATTTCTTTAAAAGACTCAACTCCCCAAGGGAGGCTATCTCAAAACCTATATCTAGATCTTTTAAAATAGATAATACCTTTGGATCACCATTTGCCTTTACTGCATAAAATACCTGTGAATTTTGTATTCTAGCACCTATGATCTGGGTATTCTCAATCAGTCTATCCTTGTCTATAAAAAGCAAGGGAGTCCTGACTCCAGGATTGGAATCAATATAATTAAGTACCTTAAATAACATTTTTTTTGAAAGGATCCTTTTGTGAATATAATTTAAATTAAATCTCTTTACCATAGGTTACTAACTCCCTTTTTTGTAATTTTTCCTCAACCAATGTTATAATAAAAAAGGTAGCCCTGTGTACTAAAAAAAGTGGACATTTTCAATTATAAAAAATATAATTTACCAGGCAACCAGTTAGGATATATTAAACTAAGTAAAACAGGAGGAATTTTTATGTTTTACAGGGAACTTATGAGTGACTCTGAATCATTAATTCAAAAACATGTAAGAGAATTTGTAAAAAATGAGGTAAGTCATGAATTGGTAAGACAGATGGACCGAGACGAGGTGGAGTATCCAAGGGAGTTTATAAAAAAGGCTGGTGAGCATAATTTACTTGGGCTGCGTTTTGCTAAAGAATGGGGAGGTAGAGGACTGTCATGGAAAGAAGAAGTAATTGCTGAAGAGGAAATAGGGGTATTGGGAACGGCATTGGGATGTGCCTTTGTAATGCCCTCTATAGTCGGTGAAGCACTTGATAAGTTTGGGACAAAGGAACAAAAGGAAAAATATTTAAAACCCATGCTCAAGGGTGAATTAATCTCTGCTGAGGCACTCACTGAACCTAGGGGAGGGTCTGATTTTTTTGGTGCTACTACCCTAGCAGTCTTAGATGGAGACCATTTTATAGTAAACGGTCAAAAAAGATTTATAGTTGGCGCAACAGAGGCCGATTTTTTTCTCGTGTATTGTAAAACCAATCAAGATCCAAATGCCAATAAATATGAACGAATAAGTGCGTTGATTGTAGATAGATCACCTGGAGTAGAAACAGAGTATAAATATGGCCTTATGGGAACTAGGGGGGGAGGTACTGGAAGATTGGTCTTAAAAGATGTCAAGGTCCCCAAAGGAAACCTAATTGGACCATTACACCAAGGTGCCTTGGTCTTTCATCAAATGATGATACCAGAGAGGCTCACATCCGCTGCTGCGTGTCTTGGTATGGCTAGGGCAGCCTTAGATGTAGCAGTAAGATACAGCGATAGACGTTTTGCCTTTGGCAAGCCCATTAGGAAATATCAAGCAGTAAACTTTATGGTGAGCGAGGCCATCACTAAATTAGACGCAGCAAGGGCTATAGTATATATGGCTGCAAAGGCCGTGGACAACCATGCTCCAAATTCAAGGAGATTGGTGAGTGAGGCAAAAAAATTTGCAACAGACGCTGCGTGGGAGATAACAAATAAGGCCATGCAGATCATGGGGGGGATTGGATATACAGATGTATATCCAATTGAAAAGTTTATAAGGGATGTGAGGCTCACCCAGATCTGGACAGGCACCAATGAGATAATGAGCCTCCTCATTCAACACGAATATTATAAAGAGGTATTAAATACCCCAAAAGATGATAGGGATGTAGAAAAAGATGCCCACCATTTTATGGATGAGGCTGAAAAATGTTTCACAGATGAAGACATGTGGAGGACCAAATAACCAGATCACATCCACTCATCATAGAGTTAAGTTGTACATCTAAAATTATTTCTTACGGGAAGAGAGATGGGCCATCTCCTTTTCTACACGCATGATATTCGCACCTGTAATCTTTGTGCCATCTTCCAAAATAAATGTAGGGACTGCGCCTATATTGAGCTTCCTGGCTAAGGTTAGTGATGCCTCTAATATCTCTCTTCCTTTCTTACAAGTCCTCTCTTTATCTTTTAGAGGGAAATTAGTGTTTATAAATTTATCAAACCCCATATTTGAACAAATAACTTTCTCCGCCTCTATCTCCCCTTCAGGCATATGGACAGGACAGAATATAACCTTGATCTTTGAATTAGTATCCTTTGCCAAGGTCTTTAATTTTTTCAAGGTTCTATGGCAAAAGGGACATAGGGGATCTGTGAAAAAATAGATGGTGTGCTTTGGATGAGTATTTGGAGTGATATAGGTAAAAAATACTACTTTATCTAACTGGTTCTTCACCTTTTGAAAAATTTTTTTCTCTATAAGTGATAAGGTATCTAATGTGACGTTCTTCCCCTGTTTAAACATTTGACCAATAAGTACATATTTCCTAGTAGAATATACAGGTATATTCCTTCCTCTAATCTCAATAATACTTTCACATAGACCATCTACCTTTCTCTGATATATAATCTTTGACTTAGGGGGCAGAGGGCCAGGTAGATGTTTTTGGATATTAGAAAGTGTCGCTCCCTTACAAGGATCTTCACAACGTCCAGAGCTACCCATTAAAACAAAAAAGAAAAATAAAGATACGAGAATGATTTTTTTCATTATAAACCACCTTATCAACCATCTCTAAATATTAATTATTAACCTTTCCTCAAGTTTCCTTTACTCAAACCTACCATCTATTGTCAACTTTTAGCATCTATTTCTTTTTAAATTTTATCTACTGTGATTTATCTCATTGACAACTTGCCATAAAAAAGAAAAATATTAAAATTAATAATACTTGTTAAAAATTTGATTTTAACTTATAAAATATACTTAAATAATTGAAGACAAAATAGCTAAGTATAAGGAAGTTGCTATGAAAAAATTGATTTTAATAATCATTTTTTCCCTGGTAATAGGAGGGTCTATTTCATGGGCAGAAAAAAACGTAGTTTTTATTCCAGAAAAAAATCTTCCTAGAAAAATAGCTATCTTAGGGCCTATTCCATTAAAGAAAAAAAACATAGAGCTTTCTGCATTGGGAATGATAAAAAACGTTATAAAAAATTATATGTCAGGAAAAGGTTATATAATTGCTCCTTTAAAAGGAGACTACTCTGCATCAAAAAGAATATCCTCCAAGGAACTAAAAAAACTGTTTAAAGGCAACCCTGAATTAGACGGCATCCTCACCATAGGTATATACCAGCTCTCTAGTTTCAATATAGCCTTTGCACAATATTACAAAATGGACGGAGAGCTTTGTCTCTATAAAAAATACAAAAAGTTGGGTTGTTGGAGAGAAACAGCTACCAGGAAAAAACTCTCTATTGCAACAGACCCTCTTAGTGCCATAGCAACAGTAGTATCTTCAGTTGTAAGCAGTGAAGGAGACGTAAATATAAAAAATATTATATTCGATTGGGCCTTTAAGGTATCTAGCCTTATACCTACGTTCTCCAGTGCAGCTAAAAAACCAAAGATCATAAGGGTTGTCACAAATGTGTCAAAGAATACCTTTAAATTAGGAGATAAAATAGTTGTGGGGTTAGAGGGTACAGCCGGGGGAAAGGCATACTTTGACATAAACCCCTTAATAAAGAATATACCAATGCCTGAGATACAGAATGGGATTTATAAGGGCATGTATGTGGTAAAAAAAGGGGATAGCTTAGACAGTGGAATCATTTATGTGCACCTTGAAAATGAGAGGGGAGAAAGAAGGGATTGGATAGAAACATCCCCACTAGTATATATTGATGGAATCCCTCCTTCTCAGGTCAAAAATTTTTCATTTATTCCACAGAAAAACAGCATCAAGTTAACTTGGAATACAACAGATACAGATGTAGTAAAGTTTGAACTCTATAGGAGTGAAAAACCACTTTCAGGCTATAAAAAAATTGCAGAACCCACTAATTTCTATTGGGTAGATAAAGAGGTAGAGCCTGGGAAATCTTATTATTATAGAATAGTATGTCTAGATAAAGTGGGTAACCCATCTAAGGCATCACAAATTGGACCAGTGTCTCTTCCAGTCCTTGGTAGCAAACCATTGCCTGATGTTATAGTATCAGATATTTCTTCTGGTAAATACTTTTTGAACTCTACCACAACTATTCCTTTTGGGATGTCCATAGTTATTGGTCCTAATGTAGATATAGAATTTCGCAATAATGCAACTCTAAAAATTAATGGGAGTGTAAAATTAAAATCTTCTTTTATACACTCTGACACCAAAAACGGGACAAAAACAATTCAAGTGTCACAAACAGGTAATCTTGAAATCAATAAGCTTCTTATGCAAGGACTTGATTGGATGAAAATAAATGGTAATCTGAAAGCTGATAGTCTTTCTATTATTAATGGAAAGACAGGATTAAAAATAAATACCCTTGGTTCTATACAGTTAAATAATTGTATATTTAGAGGACTAGATAACGCAATCATAATAAATGATGGAAAGGTATCTATAACTAAATGTAATTTTGAGAGAAACAAAATAGCTCTTTTTATTGACAGAGGAGAATTGAATATAATAAATAATAATTTTATTGGAAATAAAATAAATATCAAATCAAACATTCCTCTAAAGATAAAAGCCAATTTTTTTAACACACAAACCATATCAGATTTCAAGTTGTATGGAAAAATAGAGATAGATTCCTTTTTATCTGCCCCCTATCCAGGAGGCAAGGAGATCTTGGTCAAGGATCTAATAAAACAAGCAAAAAAGGAAAAACAAGAGGCAATCCAGTATTTGAATAAAGGAAATTACGGGAAGGCAGTAGAAATATTTAAAAGGATAGTTCCCATATATTCTGATGCCACTACCTATATTTACTACATATACTCACTTTCCATGGCAGGTGACCCAAGTATTGAAAAGGTAATTGACCAGGCCCTAAAAAAATATCCATATGAGACCCGTATATATCAAATGGGAATAAGGTATTTTCTACAAACCAACAAGATAGATAAGGCAAGAAAATTATTAGAAAAGGGACTGAGATTAAATCCAAAAAATCCTACTTTAATGTCAATGAAGGTATTTTTTAATGAAAATAATAATAAACAACAAGGAGGTAAGGGACATGAATAGGAAACTATGTATCTTTGGATTATTGGTCTTTTTCTTAATGGGTTCTCCATTATGGGCCAGGACTGTAACTGCAATAGGAGAGGGACAAACCAGACAGGCAGCTATCAACAATGGGATCAGGGCAGCAGTAGAAGAGGCCCTGGGTAGTTATATCACTTCTTCTTCTAATGTATCTCAGGGGAAACTAATCTATGACCGAATAACATCAGCAAGCGCAGGATATGTTAGGAGTTATAATGTAATTGCTGAAGGGAAAGACCCTGTCACTGATGTGTATAAGGTAAAACTAAATGTAGTATTAGACGACATTAAGTTAAAAAATGCAGTATCTAAATTTATGGAAGATCCAAGATTTCAACGGACATTCCAGGAGACAAAGTTTGATGAAAGGAAAGTGGTGGTCTTGTACAAGCCCAGGACAGGACTAGATCTTCCATACAATTCCAAGGCAGTACAATCTGTAATGGATCTAATTCAAGACAGGCTTTCAAGTAAAGGATTTAGAGTATTTCTCCCATCTCAATTAAAACGTATAAGGGGACGTGCAGCAGAAATGGTAGTTGATGAGGAAAGTGCGATAAATATAGCCAGGCAAGAGACAGGAGATGCTGTAGTATTAGTAAGCTTTGATGCAGGGAAACGGCCAACTAGTGATGGATATTATTTGATTTATGCCACCCTTACCCTCAAGGCATATGACTGTACCACAGGAGAATTATTTGCAAACGTCCAAGATAGGGGTAAGACCATTACCAGGGGTGGCGAATATGGACTCCAAGATGGTATTGCCAGGGTAGCCATCAAGATAGGTCCTAGGGTAGTAGATAGGCTTATAAGCAAAATAGTAAGACGTTTTAGTGGCGCTAGGGCAAAATTTGTGATGTTAATCCTCAGAAATATAAGCATTAATAACCAGGATAAGGTTGAAGACGTGTTAGAAGAACTTGGATGGAGATATAGGATTGCCAGACAGACTGGAAGTTATATGGAAGTAGAAATATTCAACGATGCAGATCCAACATCTATCAGAAGGATCTTAAGAAAGTCTTTTAAGAGAAAGGCCTTGGGTTTAATCCCAGCAGAGGTCTCAGGTTCAAGGGTAATATTTGATGGGAGTTACTCAGGAGCAGGAGGAGGTTATTAACCATGAAAAAAACAATGGTTATTTCCATTTTTCTTATGCTGCTTTCAGCAGGATGTGCTACCACCTATGTAAGTTCAAAAGGGGCGCTAGTAAGTGTCTACCGCCCCAACACCATAAAAGAGGGTTTAGTGTGTTCATCAGGTGGCAATGAGGGTATTGCCTTTATGTATGTTGGCCCTGATACCATTAGTGGTAACGTATCAAGGGCAGATAAATACTTAATATCTCAATATGCAAAGGCAGTACTTGGTGAGACTAGATTTATAAATCCAGTTACTGTGTCTTCTATGGAAGGTGAATATCCTGATCTCAGTATAAAGGTTATAAACTTTGGAGTTAGAACCACCAGACAAGGAGGTATGATAAAAAGGCATGGTGTATTCCAAGCCAACTTTTCAGTTAAACAGGCGGGATTACTTGAGTGTTCCACTGCAGATCCCATATTAATTGAAAAGACCTTTGTTCAACCTACATTTAGGCAAGACAAACTTCCATCTATTTTAAGGGTTAAAGAAAAACTTATTAAAGAGGCCGTACGCAGGGTGGTAAGACAATTTGTACCTGTAAAATCTACAATACTTCGCCCTGTTAAGGGATTAAGTGGTATGGCTAAAAGTGCAGCAGACATGATAAATGCAGGCAATTGTATTGGGGCATATGAGATCTTAAAGCCTATGGCAGATAGTCCTGGGTGTAGAGACTCAGCAGTTCTCTATAATGCAGGAGTTGCCCTGGAATGTATGGCTTGGAACAATGCAAATGACACCAATACTCAACAACGATATTTAAATAAGGCGCTAAAATATTACCGCAGGGCAGCAATGTTAAAACCTAGTGACCCGGACATCCAAAGGGCTATGGGAGATGTCTCTTATGAACTCAACACCGCATTTTCTTCATCAAAGAGGCAAATAAGGACAAAGAAGTTATTGGAAGAATTTAAGACACCAACAGGATATTAAAGGAGTTTTTCCATGTACTTTAAAAGACCACTGTTCTTGATTGTCCTGATTTTATTTATGGGAGGATGTGCCACCACTGGGATGATGACAGTGGGAAATATAGCTAACTACCTAGGAGGGAAAGAAGCTGCTCAAAACAAAAATCCCTTAATTGAGGCTGAAACAGATATCACTTTAGTAGATGAACTCGCTGCTATTGTAAAACTCAACCAAGTGATGTTAAGTCGCATGCCTATTTCATATGGAGACAAGTGGCCAGAATTACTAAATGATTATTATCATACAACCCATTTAACAGAGGATCAAAGAAAAAAAAGATCTCGATATAACAATTGCTTAAAAAAACTCTTAAAAAAGGACTTTTCTTTTTATGCCCTGTACAATGCGAACATATATGCAGTAAGTATAATATCTACAAACAACAATATACTTTGTAGTATGCTTGGAGCCCTTGGGTCTAGAATGTTCATAAAAGGGTGTGAAAACCTTGGTATTGAATATGAACACGTTAAAACAGTACTCTCCTATGTCCCATTTGGATGCGATTGTCTATATTATAGACCTGAGTTTATAGATGTAGAGCCAACTAAGTATAAGTATGTATGCAAGAGGATAAGACGGTCTTCTTTTTATAGGAAATGTGATTTTTTTAATAGACCTACTGAATTCATGTTGACAAAATATCTATACAGAAAGGGAGGACTGAAATACTGGGCAGACTTACCAATCAGGACATATTGCTTTAGGCCAGTAAAAGGGGAACAACTTGGGACATTTAAAGATGTGTTTTATTCTCTTCTTTCTCCATCAATCAGATCTCAAATTCAAAGGATAGATGAGGAGATCATGGTAGTGAGGGCAGATCTAGAATCCACAAAGGCCAGGCTCCAGTGTAAGGGTTTTAGTTCTCCTGAGATAGCGGCACTTAGGCGAAAAAAGAGTCAGTTAGTGGCTGAGTTGAAAAACAAGCAGGTACTTCAAAAAAAGTTGTATAAACAGGCACTCTCTATATTAAATGTAACTCCTGAAAATATAAAAAAGGCAAAGAAATTAAAAGAAATCGCAGATTATATTGACAGGAGCTTTGTTGAAAACATGTCTATAATATTAAATCTCACTGCAAAGATTGTAAATGATGTACAGACCATGAAGACAATGAATATTACAAGGGCATTTGTTACTTATCCTCTATTGGTCAGAAAAGGAGTTTTCTTAAAAAGGAATAGGAGATTTTATGAAAGGAGGTTTAAAAATATAGCCAAAAAATTAATAGCCCTACCTGTAACTTATTTCGAGATCCTAGGTTATTCAGTTGCCCAAAAATATCAGGTAGCCAAATACAAGGGTTATTTAGAGGCTATGATAAAAATGGAAGAAAAAATGAACAACAGGAGGAAGTTATGAGAAAATTATGGTGTATAATTTTGCTATTTGGATTAATTATGGTGGGAGCGTGTACCCCAAAAAAACAACCAGGGATATCCCTTGAAGACAACCCTGTGCACCATTATTTAATGGGGATGCAGCTTATAGAAAAACAGGACATCGCTGGAGCAAAAAAACATTTTGATAGGGCTCTATATTTAGATAAGACGTATAGCCCAGCACTTGCTGGAAAGGCACTTACTTTTGCTATTGATGCCTATGGACAAAAGGACAAGGGATTTTGGGAAGTAGATTTCAAAAATGCCCTAAAATTCCTTAAAAAGGCAAAAAAGAATGCAGAGAATGATAGTGAGAGATTTATTTACCACGTAACAGCGATTAGGGTTTATTTCACTGCACATCCCAAAGGATGGTTATCTGAAGCAGAAGAGAATTATGAAGATGCCATAAACTTAGATAATGTTAAGGAAACAGACTTACCATATTATCAAACCAAGGCTGCTGCCCATTATTTTATGGGATATGGCTATTATATGGCCTATGAGTTCAGAAAGGCAGAAGATGCCTTTTCAAAGGTCCTGTCTTCAAAGCCAGGGAAATGGCACGATAAGGCAGACACCATGTTTAAAAGGGTACAGAAAATAGTAAGGGCCATGGGACAATACACCCTTACTAAAGTAGGAAAAGAAATTGCTGTAAAACCAGAGGTGACCAGGGGAGATGTGGCGGCCCTGTTAGTAGATGAACTCCATCTTGATAAATTTATGGCTGGTAGGATAGTAATAAAATCAAAACTCCCTAAGGCAGCGTTTATCCCAGCTGATGTTTTAAACAGCCCATTTAAAGAAGAAATACTAACTGTTATAAAATGGAATATAAGGGGGTTACAACCAGAATATGACAAGACCACTCAAGCATATTTATTTAAGCCCCAAGAACCAATCACAAGAAAACAATTGGCATTTATCTTGGAAGACCTACTCATTAAACTCACAGGAGACAATTCAATTGCTACTGCGTATTTTGGCACGCAACGGTCTCCATTTCCAGACGTCCCAGTGAATGTGGCATGGTTTAATGCTGTAATGAATTGTACAACTAGGGGACTTATGGAGCCCGATATATCTGGAGAATTTAGGCCAGATGACAAGGTAGAAGGGGCAGAACTCATTCTAGCCCTTATGAAGCTAAGAAACATAATGAATATTTATTAAAAGGAGGGAGGGAAAATGAAAAAAATAGGTTTTATTTTAGGAATTATGTTGTTTTTCAGTGTAAGTGCAATGGCCCAGGACCAATGGCAACCTGTAACTGACCCTGTAAAGGTGTTTTCAGAGGGATATATTCAAGTAATTGGAGCATCAGAAGAAGGACAAAGTAGATACAGGGCAATTAGGGCTGCCACAGTTGTAGCTCAAAGAGACCTTTTAGAGGTGTTACAGGGCATTACATTATATGGGACTACAACTGTAAGGGACGGGATGTTACAAAGTGACAATATTAGGACAACAGTCCATGGTATACTAAGAGGTGCTGTAAAATGCGGAGAAAAATATTATCCCAATAGGGGATACGCAGAAGTATGTATGAGGCTTTACTTAAGGGGCCATGGAGGTTTGTACGATGTAATCCTACCACTTTTAAAAGAGGAAGGCCTTCTCCCCCCACCAAGACCAACCTTTAAACCCAAAATGATACCTAAGGTCATGAATGCACCTACACCAGTTCCCAGTGCAACAACACCCACTACTCCATCTGTCCCTAAAAAACCTGAAGTAATAACTCCATCTAAAATGAAAAATCCATATGATGGCGTAATTGTGGATGTTAGGGAATTTCCTTTTAGACCAGCGCTTGTTAATAGAATATTAACTGCCCAAGGTGAAATTATATTTGACCCATCTAAAATTGTAAGCTCTATTTTAGTGGAAAGGGGATGTGGGGGATTCACTAACAATGAGTCAAAGGCTATGGCCCTACTCAAGACCTGGGGTGCAAAAAATCCCATGAAAATAAAGGCCATAAAAGTATTAAAAAATACTGATGTTGAGGTTGGAAAAGACGACGCAGCATTAATCTTTACCAGTAATGAAAGGACCCAATTCTTAAATCAGGCTAGGGTGGTATTTTTATTGAAATAAGACAAACCTTATATCCAAAAGGGAGAGAATTCATATCCTCTCCCTTTAATTGATTTTATGAAGATTAATTTTAAAAAATCTTGGATATATCTTTCTCCCTTTGTATTCATCATCTTATTATCTATCCCTTATAATTGGATCTATGCTGAAAAACTAAATGTGAATATTATAGGTAAACTGGGAATTGATTTACCTGTAAATGCCACCCATTTTAAGATAAATGGTGACCTTCAGATACTTAATCTAAAATTATCAGGTGATTTTGACTTCAGATTAGTCTCTCAAAAACCCTTTAGTTTTAAACTCTTTTCAAAATCATTAAAAATAGATTCTAAACAGCTTCTAATAACATTAAAAAAATTGGGATACTTAAAATCTCTCCCCAAAGAATTGAGTGGCCCCTTAATAGCACAAAAGGTAAATATCATAGGTAATGATAAGAATTATAGTCTAATAGTAAATAAAGTATCTGGCCTTCTATTTAAACACAATAAAATTACAATAAAAGGTATTAACATTCAAATAAAACAAAAAAATAAAGAAATACATCTAAATTTTAATAAATTATTATGGGGGAAAAATAAAATAAATAATTTAATACTTACATACTCCCCTGCTAAGATAGATATGTGTTCAGACAATATTTATCTGGACTTAAATCTTGTGTCCAAGACCCTCTTTTCTTTTTCAAAAGAATTAAAGACAAGAATTCTTTCAAGGCTAAATAAGATATTGGCAGTAAGGGATATATCACTGAATGGGGATTTCAGGGCCAAGGAGTTTAAAATTTCTTTGTTGCATGAAGGAAGAGGGTATACGCTAAAAAATTTATCTTGTGCCTTATCAACACAGGGTAGTTCTGTAACTTTATTTAATAAAGGTCAAAAATTGCCTAGTATAGCAGCATTTACAACTAATTCCACGTTTATAAATTACAATAAGAAATTAAAGATTAGTTCAAATGGAATTAATTTAAACATAAAAAATATCTTTTACCCAAAAAAGATTAAGGAGATTGGATGGGAGAGTGTATATATCCCCAAAATTTTAATAAATACAAAATTATCATACGAACAAAAAAATGGAACATCAAATATTTATCTTCAAGTATCTAGCATAAAACCTATTACTTTAAAAAATATAAAAGGTTCTATTATTACATTAAATCCTACTAAAATAGATATAAAATTAAAAGATAATATCTTATCAATATTATCAAAAAATGTATCAACACAATTATCCAAAATAAATTATTATTTCTCACCAAAGAAAAGTATATTATACTCTGGCATAAATAAATTTAAAGACATCTCATTCAAGATAAATTTAATTGACAAAAAAAGCAAGTTAACAACAAATTATAGTATGTCTAATTCATATCTAAAATATGAAGATATTACATCAAGGATAAAAAAATTAAATATATACATAAATAAGTATCACAATCTACTTGTTTTTAGATCAGGGATATTAGATGCAAAAATAAATAAAAAAGGAGATATATTAGCACATTTTCAATGTAAGATTCCTTTAGTGAAAGCAAAAATTCACTTAAGAGAGATATTAAAAAACCTTGTATTTGATATTAATACAAAAAATATTCTGTATAGGAACATGGTATTTTACAGCATTAATGCCAAAAAGAAGAAGAATAAAACAATTCAAATAAAATATAATACAAGGCTAAATAATATTAATCTTTCTGGAAACACAGAATTGGATATATTAGATAAGGAAGTAGATATTATAACAAGGTCTATTTTAATAAAGGAATTAAAAAAAGAATTAGAGAAAAATAAAAAAGCGAATAAAGATAAAATAAATAAACAAGTGTCTCTAAAGATAAATATTCCTTCAATTATTTGGGAGATCTCAAAACACTATCATTTTGAATTTGACAATATATCTTATAGGAAACTAGATTGGGAGTATGACATCTCATCTTTAAAGGGAGATCTATATTTAAGAGACCATCCGATTTTAGGCCTGGGATGCTATTTTTGTAATTTGTACATAGAGGCAGGGGTAGACTTATTTAAACAAGGAATCAATACATCAATTGATATTAAAGGGGTCAGTATTCCCATTGATCATTTAATAGGATGTTTCCTACATAAGGCCCCAATTTATCTAACTGGAACCACTAATATTCAACTCAACATCTTGGCACATGGCTCTACCTTTTCAGAATTAAAAAACAACCTCAGTTTTGACGGACTCCTTACCATTGACAATGGCAATGTTTTAAAGCTTTCTAATTTGGGTAAAAAGGCTGAAATCGTTCTTGATATACTACATTTTGTCAAATTAAACCCTTCCAAATTAGAAGATTCCCTAGAGTTTAACAGGTTAATCGCATCGTTAACTGGAGGTATAAATATTATACAGTTAAAAGAGATAAAGGTGAGCTCTCCTATATTAAATCTATATTCTTATGGATCTATAAACCTCAACAAAAAATTAATAGAGGTCTCAGGAGAGGTAGAAAAGGGCTGGTTATCTAAAAAATTTCATTTAATAAAAAATTTTAATAAAAAAAAGGAATAACTCATGAAAAAAATTAGTTATATTATTTTTATTTTTAGTCTGATATTTCATTCTATTCCCCTTTGCCATGCAAAAATGGACCAACAGACCCTGGCTGCGGAAAGGCTTGCAAAATGGAATATAAACTATGCCAGTTATTTAATAGATGTAGGCAAGTATTTGGATGCACTAGATGCATACAATACTGCATTTGAAGTAACTCCTTTTAAACAGACCAAGCTAAAGGTACTGCTTTATAAAGCCAACCTATTGGCTACCTTTTTGGATGCAGAGGGCCAGGCCATAGGGATTTATAATAAAATAATAAAAGATTACCCAGAAGGAGAAGAGATTGCACTCTATAGAAAAGGACTACTTTTATTTGATATGAATAGATATAAAGAAGCAGCTTGCGTATTATCCAGCTATTTAAAAAAATACCCCCATGGGAAATTTAGATTCCAAGCAGAAGTTCTATTTGATAGGGCAAAAAAGGCATCTATTCCTCCACCTATTAAACCTGAGCTGGAAAAAAAAGCTCCAAATGTAAGGGTGTTGCTCCAGAGGAAGGCAAAGGTTATAAAAATTCAAGGTAAAGACCTTAAAATAAATGGAAGAATAACCAATAGAGAGACAATAACTTTCTATAGGGAATCAGTAGGCACTAACGTGTATACAATTGAATCCCCTTATCCCATAAGGGTAATTGCAGGGAAATATTCAAAACGTGTAAGAGGAAAAGTGATAGTCAAAGCCAAAAAATCTAGACTCATGGTAATAAATATACTGGATATAGAGCACTATCTATGGGGAGTTGTTCCAGCAGAATCATATCCTTCCTGGCCTTTGGAGACCCTAAAGGCCCAGGCAGTAGCTTCCAGGACATATGCCTATTACCAAGTTATCCATAGAAAGAATTGGGAATATGACCTTGTAGATGATGAAGGAGACCAGGCATACAAAGGAGTAGACAGGGAAACAAAAAAAACCACTAGGGCAGTAAATGAGACAAGGGGATTAGTGCTTATGAAAAAAAATAGACCTATCCTAGCCATGTATACGGCTAATAGTGGGGGCTATACTGCTGATGCCAGTTATATATTCAACTTAAATAAAACATACCTCGTGGCACATCCAGATCCCTTAAGCCTAAAAGGCAAGATGTCTTCATGGAAAAAAAGCTTTACCCTATATGAGATAGAGAGCAGACTAAAAAAAATTGGACTTCCAGTAAATGGTCTAAAAAATATAATCCCTAAAAAAAGAGGACCTTCTGGAAGAATAGTTACCATAGAAATTGTATCTAAGAGCTTGAACAAGGAATACAGGACTAGGACTACTCTAGGTAGGGCACTTAGACTACCAGAGATCTTATTTTCTATTGACAAGATTGGGAATAAAATCATCTTCCAAGGTAAGGGATGGGGTCATGGGGTAGGATATTCTCAGTGGGGAAGTGCAGAAATGGGAAAAAGGGGATACAACTTTAAACAAATCCTTGAATTTTATTATCCCACCACAAAACTAATGAAATTATGGTAACTTGTATGATTTGCTTTATAATTATAAACAATCATTAAACAATATTCTATATATTAATTAATTATATAGATGTAGATTAATACATGACTTTACAAAAACAAAGAAAATTTGTTAATTAACTTCCACTATCACAAATCATGATTAAGATAGGGGGGAGGAGGTCATGGAGGTAGTTATTGTACTTAATGCAGATTTTACTTATTTAAATACCATTGGATGGAAAAGGGCAATCAAGCTCTTGATCAAAAAAAAAGTTGAGGTCATAAAATATACAGACAAGATAATCCATGGATTTAATAGCAAGATTAAGGTGCCATTGGTGGTGAGACTCATAAAATTTGTAAGGAGTCTATTTCGCTCCAGTGTGCCTATATCTAAAAAGAATATCTTTATCAGAGATCAATTTATTTGCCAATATTGTGGCAAAAAAGTAAAGAAAAAACCAACCATTGATCATATTATCCCCAAGTCCAGGGGTGGGACTTTTTCCTGGGAAAATGTAGTAACTGCATGTATTAGATGCAATCAAAAAAAAGGATGCAAATTGCCATCTGAGGCTGGAATGACCTTAATAAAAAGGCCTGTTAAACCCACTATATCGGAATTTATGTCCCAAAAAATGAAATTACTAGGCCTTGATGGGTTATTAAAAGAACTATGGGATTGAGCTAACTATGACTGATATTGGTCCATCAAATGAAGATATAGCCCAAATCCTAGAAGAACTTGCCCTGTACGTGGAACTCGAAGGAGAAAATCCATTTAAATCCCGAGCGTTTAAAAATGCAGCTCAGACTATCAGGGGAATTGATGTTTCACTCTCTCAAATGATAAGACAAGACAAAGACTTAAAACAATTTACTGGTATTGGAAAAAATATTGAAAACAAAATAAAAGAAATAATTCAAACAGGATCCCTCAACAAGCTTCAAAAGCTAAGACGAAAATATCCCGAAGGAATCCTAGATATAATAAAGATACCAGGGATAGGCCCTAAACAGGCCATAGAACTTTGTAGAAAATATGGATTAAAAACTCAGGAAGATATTTATAAATTTGCAAAAACTGGTCAATTAAGACTTCTACGTGGCTTTGGAGAAAAAAAAGAACAAAAGGTTATTTCATTCCTAGATAAGCTCCTTTCACAAAAAAAATCTTTTAAACTACCAGAGGTTGAGCCCTTTGTTAAGCAATTCATTAATTATTTAAAAGAGGTTAAAAGGATAGGGGATCCCTTTGTAGTAGGTAGTTTTCGCAGGAAAAAAGATATAATCAGAAATATTGATATGTTGTTTAAGGGTTCCTTAGAGGAAGTTGTTCCTATATTAAAGGACTATGCCCTTCAAAAAAATGGAGGCGTTATTATTAGGAGCCAGGATAAGGTAGAAATAGAAATTAAAAAAAAGCCAAACATAACCATAAGGTTGATAGAACCATCACAATTTGGAATTAAGACCATATTTTTTACTGGATCTAAAAAATTTAATAAAGAGTTATGGGAGTTTTCTAAGGAGAAATTGAATATAGGCAATTTGTGGGATGATTCTATTGTGTTAAACCTTACAGAACAAGAAATCTTTCAAAAACTGGATATTGAGTTTATTTCACCTGAGCTAAGGGAGGGAAGGGGAGAAATAGAGCGGGGTGTTAAAAAATGTCTCCCAAAACTAGTAGAAGAATCAGATATTTTAGGAGACCTCCATATACATACTAATTATACAGATGGAAGAAATACCATTCAAGAATATGCTCAATCTGCTATTTTAAAAGGTTATGAGTATATTTGCATTACTGATCATTCTAAAAGACTCAGAATGGTCAATGGATTAGATGAAAAGGCTATTAGAAGACAAATAGAGGAAATAGAGTCAATTAATCAGGACATCCAAGGGATAGAAATCCTAAAGGGCATAGAGGTGGATATATTGGAAGATGGATCATTGGATCTTCCTAACTCTATATTAAAAGATCTAGACATTGTAATTGCATCTGTTCATAGCAAATTTCAACTTCCTAAAAGGTCTCAGACAAAGAGGATAATTAGGGCCATGAAAAACCCTTATGTAAATATTATTGGACATCCCACAGGACGTCTAATTGGGCGTCGGGAACCCTATGCCATAGACATGGATGAAGTCATAAACTGTGCCCTAGAAACAGGGTGTATCCTTGAGTTAAATTCCCAACCTGACAGGCTGGATTTAAATGATTATTATCTAAAATTGGCCAAAGATGCCGGGGTAAAAATATGTATAAATTCAGATGCCCATGACATACATGGATTAGGGCTCATAAAATACGGGATATATCAAGCCAGGCGTGGTTGGCTAGAAAAAGAGGATATTATAAATACCCTTTCCAAGGAGGAGATCCTTAAGATTATATCAAATAAAAGAGTTTAACTTGCCAACAACCTTGGTCCTTGTTAAAACCATCACATGCAATCCAATTTTATTCAACCAAAACTCTATATCACGCAATACAACTACTGTTGTTGCTGTGGCATACCCCTTGAGAAGGGAAGAAAAAAATATTGTTCTAAGAAATGTAAAGAGGAATTTATTTTTAAGTTAAACTGGTTTACCAATTTACTTAGGGCAATAAACACAAAATATGCGTCCTTTTTTTTCACTCAAGAGGTCCTTATTTTAAATGTCCTCCCTGTGGACTCTACTGAGGTCTATTCATATTTTTTTAAACGAACCCCAGGAAAACGACCAACATATGATATGGAAAATATGCTCTTCTTATTGAGTGAGACTTGGTGGAACAATCTAAAACACAGAAGATGTCGAGATAAGGCATGTAGGGAGGTATTAAAGAAGGGGAATACACATATCTTAAAAAAAGACCTGTTGATTCCCAAGACTAGGATATCCATTGAATGTGTGGCCAAGGACCTTACACGTCTAAAAATAAATAAAAGGGAACTTATAACTAGCTCAGACCCTCATTCAATCTTAAAAAAGGCATATAAAATATGTGCCTTAAAGTCCCATCCTGATACAGGGGGAGATGAAAAATCTTTTATAACAATGTATAATTCTTATCAAAAAATCCTATTATGGTTAAAAAATCCCAATTATTCCAAGAGACGTGGAATCAATGGCCATTGGTTCTATGATGGTGCTTACAACAATTGGTATCCTCCATTATGAAAGATAAAAGTATATTTGATGATTTTTTTCTAAGGGTTACCCAATTGACTCCTATAAAAAACCAGGCCCAACTCGCCAAAGAGCTGGGAGTAGGTCGGGCTGCTATTTCAATAGCCAAACAAAAAAATACCATACCCCCTAAATGGATCTTTGAACTGTCTTCAAGGTATGGGATAAATCCATCTTATCTATTATCTGGTCAGGGAGAACCATATATTGGTACATCTGAAACTGAAAAAAATATTATTATAGAGCCCATGACAAGTGACAAGATATCTATCTCTAACCAGATATTAAATATCAAACTAATAGGGATAGAGACCAAATTACTAGGGGAAACAGGATATTTTTATATAATAATGCAAGAAAATAGTATGTATCCCCACATTTTACCAGGAGATTTTCTTATAGTGAAAAAGTCCCAAACTTTTAAACCAGGAGATATTGGAGTAATAGAATTATCAATTGATCAGGGACCTATCATGCTTATTAGACGGATATCTGCAAATGAGAATAGTTTGATTTTAATAGCAGATAATGATAGATATCCTATCCTTGCCTATAAAAAAGATAATATAAAAATATTGGGTAAGGTAATAGGTATATACAGGAAAATTTAAAAATTAGGGCCTGTTTAATTAAGTTAATTGATATATAATGTATAATGTACAATTGTGGGGATAGAATAACTTTTCAATAGCAGTTAATTTTAATCAAATATTCAGGAGTTAGTATGGACAATAAATTCAAAGAGGCACTCAAACAAATAGCAGATGTTATCAAATTTGAGATGTGGCTCAGGTTCTATTTCGCATCTCCAGGGAAAGATGGAAACACACTTGTTTTAAAGATACCTGAAGATGTAATTAATCATATTAAAAAGGAATATGAATTATTATATGAACTTGCCAACGAGTTGAATAATAAACAAATAACCCCAGAAATATCACAAAAAACTGTGATAGACTTTATTTTAAGAAAATTAGAGGGTAAAAAATTTGCACCAGCTATGGTACCTAGTGTTTTAAATAGCAAATCCTTTGAGGTAGAGGTCTCAGTATTTCACCTATGGGTATCTGCTCATGAAGATCAGTTAGATGAAAAGATTTTTGATTTTAAGGACTGGATGCAATTCTTTGAGGCATGGAAGAGGACAGAAAAGGGACAAAAGATGTTAAGTACCCTTCACTCTCCTGGATCAAAGGGAAGTGATGCAATTCAATAGATAAAAATGGGACTAATAGGCAAACTTTTCAGGATTTCTCATTTTTTGTGGCAAAAAAAGATTGTTTTGATCCCAGATTTACTGTGTTTTTTGATAAGAATAATATATGGTGCAGATATTCACTATCAGGCTCAAATTGGCAAAGGAGTTGTCTTTTCTCACAATGGTCTGGGAACAATTATACATCCCAGGGCAATTATAGGGGATAATGTGGTAGTTGGAGCACATGTGGTGATAGGATGTAATTTAGATGCCTTTGACGTGCCCAAGATAGGAAATAATGTCTTTATTGGACCTGGTGCCAAGATCTTAGGAGATATAGAGATTGGAAGCCATATATTAATCGGTGCAAATTCAGTAGTGCTCTCCTCTATTCCTGATGGATGTGTAGTTGTTGGAGCCCCTGCGAAAATTGTAAGAAACCTTTCAAGAGATGAAATACTAGCATACTGGCCACATACTAATATAATAGTAGATTTATTACAAAATTTTTTTTTCTGGATGCTCGTGTTCTAAATATCCATATGGGTGGGCATGGTAATGTTTATGTAATATATCCATATCTGCCTCTATTAGTTCTCCACCCTCCATAACAAAAAGTTTCTTTGTGGTCCTGGCCAGGAAATCCCAATCATGGGATACTATTACAAATCCAATATCCTGTGCATTTAAAAGATGAATTATAGTTTCTCTTGTGCTAGGTGCAAGTCCAGTCGTTGGCTCGTCTAAAAGCATTATTTCTGGTTTCATGGCAAGTATGGTAGCCAAGGAAAGTAATTTTTTTTCACCCCCAGATAACTTATTTGTAATTCTATCCTCAAATCCTGAAAGCCCAACCTGTTCTAATGCCCAAATGGCTCTATCCCTGGCTTTTTCTTTGGATAGACCCAGATTAAGAGGACCAAAAGCAACATCCTCTAAGACAGTTGGAGAAAATAATTGATCCTCTGGATTTTGAAACACCAAACCAATACTCCTTCTCAAAGAAATGAGATCTTTGTCTGTTTTTACAATCTGCCCTTTAAATAAAATTTCCCCCTCTTGGGGATTCAGCAACCCCACACACACATGAAGAAAAGAGGTCTTCCCCTCTCCATTTGCACCTATTATTCCAATACGATCTTTTGGTTCAATTTTAAAAGATAACCCTTTTAAGATATACTCCTTTGAAGTAGTATATTTAAAAGAAATTGATTTAAGTTCTAAGATTGGAGTTCCCATAAGCTATTTTCCCAAATTTTATTATTGTATTAATTTCATTACAAAAAATAGAATGTACTGATTAAACATGGAGATGGCAATTATAAAGAAAGTTATAAAACTGATATATACATCGTACTTAGATAGTCTTGTGTGTTGCAATGAATAGAACCTTCCATTGAACCCCCTGAGCAACATTGCATTATAGACCCTCTTTCCCCGCTCATAACTCCTTATAAGAATCATTGCAAACATATAAGATATGGTTTTATAGGTATGGAAATTGGTCTTTAAAATAAAATTTCTTATCTTAGCTGCATTCATAAGCCTATTAAACTCTTCAAAAATAACACCAATGTATCTGTATGTTAAAAGAAAGAGTAATACAAACTTTGGAGGAAATTTTAATTTATCCAAGGCATATCCAAGGAGTGGAATAGATGTTGTGTTTATAAAGGAAACAATAATCAATATAGCTCCATTGGCCTTTAAGGTAATAAGAAACGCCTGTTCTATGCCCTGTAAGGTAGCTACAAATTTATATATATGAAATACTGGAGTACCTGGAGTAGAAAAGGGTAAAAAAAACCAAAGAAACAATACAAATGAATTTACAACGATAAGCCTTTTTAAGACTTTTAAAAAAGAGATCCTTGCTATTGGAATCAAGAAACAAGAAAATATAAACAATATGAGAACCCTATCTAAATCATAACTCAAGACCAGAGTTAATATATATAGACATGCAACTATTATTTTAACCCTTGCATCTGCCTTATGGAATATGGACTTTCCAGAAGAAAAACTCTCCTCTAACATCCTTATTATTTATCCTATGTAAAAAAAATAGTAAAAGATCTATTAAAAAGGCCATGGATCTTAATTATATTTCAAACTAAGACCCTTGGCCTTTATTTTTTGTTCTTATGCCCTTGATTTAAAGTACATAATTATACCCATAATTCCCATTATATATCCAATGCCTCCTAGAATATCCCTAAAACTCAATTTAGGCTCTTTTAATTCTGCCAGATCTTCCCTTATTGGTACCAATTTCTTGTCTACTACAACGCTGACAATTTCTTTCAACTTATTGTAGTCAATGGCAACTGGTTTTGAATTAGCGCTAGGAGATTTCTCTTCTAGAAAATTCTCATTGTCAACAGAATTATCTTCCTGGCTAGAGACCGTAGAAGAGAGTTCATCCTTTCTAACTATCCAATAGTTCTTATGTCCCATTTCTGCAATACACACTATTTTTAGATCCTTGGGATGTTTTAATATCCTGTCTGGGATTCTATAGGAAAAATTGCCTTTTCTATCTCCGGTCCCTGTAAATATCAGTTTATTACCCTCAAAAACCTTAAATGTGCCTTTGACCACTGCATCCCCAGTTGAAAACTTAGCCATACATTTAATTGTACCAGCATCCACCCAACAAAACACATCTACTCGATGGGCATAGGATATATTTGCCAAAAATACAATGCCTATAGCTAGAATTACTATTTTTTCTCTCATAATTATTAACCCGATTTTAATGTTCTGTACCTAATAACATTTCAGGTTTTACCCTGAAAATAAAATCCACCACCAAAGCAGTAATTATACCCTCAATTATCATTATTGGCACATGTGCAATTAAAACAGTCTTGGCTGCATGATTAAAATTTGAGCCTGTAAAAAAAAGGCACAGTGCCACCATAGTACCTGAAAGTATAATAGAAATAGACCCACTCAGAAAACCTCCAATAATTCTATTCCTCCTTTTTTCTGATATACATAATTTTTTAAACAAGAGGTAAACAATAACAGCGGGCAGGGCCATATTAGCGGTATTTGCCCCAAGGACTATGATTCCTCCAAATTGAAAAAAAAGTGCTTGCAACAATAGGGCAATGAGTATCGATGGAAAGGCCCCAAATCCCAATAAAATCCCTACTAATCCATTGAGCACCAGGTGAACACTTGAAGGTCCAAGTGGCACATGGATAAGTGATGCCACAAAAAAGGTTGAAGTCAAAACTGCCATCAGTGGCACCTGTTGGGCCTTGGTGTTTTTTAACCCTATCCAGGTACCAACTAAAGTAATGGCAGCTCCTGTAATTAAAACAGGGGGGGATAGTACTCCTTCAGATATATGCATTTTATTCTTCCTTTTTATTTTTTATTCCAAGGCAAAAACTTTACCCATATTACCCCACCTACTTCCACAGGTTTTTCTTGACCTTTATGTTTTATCTTATAGTCAGCAGTAGTAAGTGCAGAAAATCCCCACCATCCTGGCCTTGGGGGCGCATAGGTAAATATACCATTGTCATCTGTATGGATTACTTGAGTAACCATATACTCAGTATAGGCTTTAACCTTAGAGCCCTTATTAAAGTATTCCACTTCAACATTTGTCCCTACAACTGGTTTTCCATTCTTTAAGACCTTCCCCTGAAATACATTACCAGCATATAGTCCAAATGGCCTGGTAATTGGCACAACCTCTACTTCCAAACCAAGGGGTTTTCCCCATCCATCTTCTTCGCCAAAAGCACCTATATAAGTCTTTGTTATGTGCTTTATAAATTTATCTTCAGCAGGTTCCCAATATGGCTTTGGCACCATATAAAGACAATATACCCCTGGGAAATTTGGACGAAAAATCGTCTTCCATGCCCTGTGATTTAATATCTTAATAGGTCTGATTTTAGGCAATAAATTTATAACCCTACCATGCGTCATATTTACTGCCTTAACCACATCTGGCTTTGCCAAATTCATTCCTGTCTGCTCAAATGGATGAAGAAATGCAAATACAACAGTAGTCTTTCTATGGCGCTGATCTAACATAGTACGTTTGGTCAATATAGTCCCAAAATGGGCAAAACAGACTGATGGAACAAAAAGAATCAACAAAAACATAACAGTTTTTCGAAAATAATTTTTTAATGCCATCCTTTACCTCCTTAAAGATAATTAATAAAATTTTAACAAAAATCGTGTTACGAAACAACCCAATAATGAAAATCTTTAGGCTTGTCAATTATAATTTTCAAACAAAATATCTATTTTATCTAGTATAAGAACTTTAAAATATTATTTAACTATATTCAATATCTATTTCTTGATTTTTTCATAAAGCTCTAATAAGCTATTTTGGTAGGAACGAACATTTTTTAATTGAATTTCTATTAGCAAAAAAATAAGGAAAAATAAGCCATGGACAAAATCGTAGTAGGGGTGTTTGGAAGGGACAGACCAGGGCTTGTATGTATGATAGCGCAGCTCTTGGCAAAAAATAAATGCAATATAGAAGATATTTCTCAAACAGTGCTTCAAGGTGAATTCTGTGGAATGTTTGTTGTATCTTTAAGCAAATCCATTACAATGGAAAAACTACAAGATATATTAGAGTCCAACTTGTCTAAGGAAAGGCTTAAGGTGTTTACAAAAAGATTAGAAGCTGAGGACAAAACATCAGATAAAAAAACAGAGCCATTTGTTATTGTGAGTATTGGAAAGGACAGGATTGGACTCATTGCAGCTATTAGTTGCGTTATGTATCAATTTGGCGTGAATATTTCAAATCTCAAGTTCATAAACAGGACCCCAGCATTTCCAGACAAGACCCTCACCATCTATGAAGTAGACGTGCCCAAAGAAACCAAGTTATCTGAATTTGCCAAAGAATTAAGGAAAAAAGCCGATTCTTTAGGTCTGGATATAAGTATTCAACACAAAAAAATCTTTGAAGACATTTGTAGGATTTAGAAAGGGGATTTCTTATGCTCAGCGAAATGGAAGTATTGCAAATACTGGAAATGGTAAAGAATGAACACTTAGATGTTAGGACAGTGACATTGGGGGTAAGCCTGTTTGATTGTGTCAGTCATGATATAGATATATTTAAAGAAAAAATTTATACGAAAATCACTAGACTTGCTGAAAATTTTGTATCTCAATGCAACGTGGTAGGACAAAAATACGGTATTGAAGTGGTAAATAAACGTATATCTGTAAGTCCAATAGCAGTATGTGGTGGTGGATTCACTAGCAAAGAATTCATTGAGATTGCAAAGACCCTAGACAATATTGCAGAAGAGGTAGGAGTAGATTTTATTGGAGGATTTAGTGCCCTTGTGGAAAAGGGGATGACAAATGGAGACATAGAGCTCATAAAGGCAATACCTCAATCTTTGGCCCAAACCAATAGGGTATGTTCCTCAGTCAATGTTGCTTCATCAAAGACAGGGATAAATATGGATGCAGTATATATGATGGGCAAGGCAATAAAAAAAGCAGCTGAATTATCTGCTAGTAGAGATGGAATCAGTTGTGCCAAACTATGTGTATTCTCCAACATACCTCAAGATATCCCTTTTATGGCTGGGGCGTACCTTGGAACAGGAGAGCCAGATGCAGTAATTAATGTAGGGGTTAGTGGACCAGGAGTAGTGAAAAAGGCCATAGACCGTGCCTTGGCCAACAACCCAAAATTGACTTTAGGAGGGCTTTCTGAAATAATTAAACGTACTGCATATAAAGTAACTAGAGTAGGAGAAATAATTGCACGGGAGGTAGCAAAAAATATTGGTGTCTCCTTTGGGATTGTTGACCTATCCCTTGCACCAACCCCAAATGTTGGTGATAGTGTTGGAGAAATTTTTGAAAGCCTTGGGTTGACTAGCATTGGAGTACCAGGATCAACTGCAGCCCTTGCCCTATTAAACGATGCAGTAAAAAAAGGAGGGGCATTTGCAAGCTCCCATGTAGGTGGGCTCTCAGGGGCATTTATCCCTGTAAGTGAGGACCTAAATATCGCCAGGGCAGTAGAGGAAAAATATCTGTCATTGGAAAAATTAGAGGCAATGACCTGTGTATGTTCTGTTGGCCTGGACATGATAGCACTCCCAGGAGACATACCAGCAGAAACCATTTCAGCCATTATAGCAGATGAAATGGCCATAGGGGTTATAAATAAAAAGACTACTGCCGTGAGAATTATCCCTGTCCCAGGGAAAAAGGCAGGGGAGAGGGCATATTTTGGCGGTCTCTTAGGGGAAGCCACTATTTGTGAGGTCCAACACATGGGATGTTCTAATGATTTTATCAAAAAAGGGGGCAGGATCCCAGCTCCATTGCAAAGTCTCACAAATTAATTATTGAATAAAAAAGGAGGATCTTATGGGTAAAGACAATGTTATCTTATTACAACCTGAAACAAAATCAAAAGGAAAAGACAAGGGTCCAGAGGAACTATTAAAAGAAGTAAAAAAAGATATGGGAAAGGTAGCCTTAATAGTGTCTATAATGGCAGTAATGTTAATGGTGGTATTTTATTTTTCCATGAAACTCACCGTAGGCTCAATGGAAAAAAAATTAACTGAGCTCTACCCAATAAAAAATCAAGTAGTGATCTTAGACAAGAGCGTTGGTGACCTTAAAACCAGGATGGCAAAAATAGAGCAACTCCCAAAAGAAACCAGACGAATGATCTACGAAAATATCTTGAATGAACTCACCCAAAAGGCTGAGTATCTCTCTAATCATTTAAAAGGACAAGACAAGGAAAAACTTGTTAGGATCCAAAATATGTTAAAAGAAATAGAAGACAATATGGTTAAGTAAAAAGGGGGGACAGTGAAGTCCCCTTTTTTATAAAAATACTCTTAAGCCATTCTTAAAACAAATAAAAAACACCAAATAAAATAAGGCCACCTATTATCCCAGCAGCTACGTCATCGCACATTATACCAAGGCCAGAGTTAAACATCTCTTCAATATTTTTTATGGGATAAGGCTTTAATATATCTAGTACACGAAAAGTTATAAATCCAAACAGGATCTGAAAAAAGTTTGGGCTAAGAATAAAACAAAGGGTTATCAATTGGCCAACTACCTCATCAATAACTACAGAACTAGGGTCCTTTTCTCCCAGCATCTCTTCTGCCTGAGAAGAGGCAATGATCCCAATTATAAATAAGATTAATATAATAGAAAACCTATATAAAAATGAAAGTTTTAATATTGGATATGCGAGCAAACAAGTTGTTATAGACCCCAAGGTGCCAGGGGCAAACCCAATCCTTCCTATGCCAAAGAGTTGTGCAATATTTAATAATAATTTTTTCATATCTAAATAGTCCTTCAACACTTTTTCATCTTCTAAAAACAATTTTATACAGTTATGGCCTTTAACCTTAAAAGTGAGGTTACAACCTCATTCAAAGGAAGTCCTATTACATTTGTATATGATCCTTTTATCTCCTTTACAAAAAAAGAACCAACCCCTTGGACGGCATAACTTCCAGCCTTATCCATAGGCTCTTTGGTCTCGATATATTTTCTTATTATATCATCGTCCATTTTATCCAAAAAGACCATTGAGTTGACAAAAAATTGTTCAATTTGTTTTGATTCATTAGAATTATCTATTATATAACAACCTGTAATTACTTCATGCCAATTTCCACTAAGTCTTTTAAGGGTAAAATATGCATCTTCTTTATCTCTGGGTTTTCCCAAAATTTTTCCTTTAAAAACCACTATAGTATCAGCTCCAATAATTACACCTCTATATCTTGTCCTCAATATGTACTCCGCTTTATTCCTTGCATTTAAAATAGCTAGGTCATGGGGCATATGTCCCTTTTCAATTTCTCTCACATGGCTTTCCTTCACCTCAAAATGTATTCCTAAAAGGGACAAAAGATATTGTCTCCTAGGCGAAGCAGATGCAAGTATTATCTCCTTTAAATTATTAAAAGGCCCTCTTATAATCTCCATAAGTTTAATGTTTAAAGACTAATTAAATCAATTTCAAGAAAAAAGATGCAGAGGGAACTTTACACTATATTTTTTTTATAATAAATAATTAATCAACTGTAAGACATTACTTTCCTATTCCTCCTTATATTTAAGGTATGCAAAAAGTCACGAGCCCTTTATATTGACTGAAACACGATGGTGTAGTAGCATTCTCCTTTAGGAGAAAAACGGTAATGACTCGAAAAAATATTCAAATAATTGCAGTGCTCATAATAGGGGTAATATCAGGCTTTTTAGGAGGATATTTATTTCGCCAAAGCGCCAAATTAAAACAGGTGAGTAAACCTTCTCCGCCTAGACAACCTAGTGTAATAAAGCAGATCCATAAAAACAACAAAGTAGAGGAAAAGAGCAAGATTTTTAAAAAAAAGATAGTCGTTGGATCTTTAGAAAAACAACAAGTCAAGTCTAAAAATAATTCCTCTAATGGACCCTCAATCTCTCAATTCAAAAAATGGTTAGATGAATATGTAGTTACCCCATATTTTATTCAAGATGTAGTAAGCTATATATTAGACTCCTATGAACCTGCTATGACTCAAGAGAACCCAACTGACCACCCAAGACTAAACCTTTCTTTAAAAGGTATAAACGCGAGATATGGATTAGAATTGATAGGTTTTAGAGTTCAAGCGCCAACCCTGGAAAAGGCCAGAAAAAAAGTATTAACTCAAATAATGGATACTACGCTCCTAAAAAAACAATATGAACATTATAGCCAGATATTTATAAATGAATTAATAGAACAAGCAGGAGAAACACAAAAAAAATTCTTGGTCAATGGTAAGATAGAGCAACGGACCCTAAATAAACAAGAGATTAAAGACCTCCTAATGTTACTCTCTAAGTACATCTCTGACCTATCAAATATCCTTCAAACTGTATCTCAAAACCAGTCTATATTGGAAAAATTACAGGCATTCTTAGATGCAGAACAATCAAGTATGCATGAAAATTATGTATTAAGTCAAATTATGAACAAATATAACCTAAAAAAATCCCAGATCCACGAACATAACAGTACGGGTATTCAAGAGCTTAAATCACTTGAAAAAGAAAGACAAAAGGCAATTAAAGACTACGAAATATCTATTAAAAGACGAGAACAGCTAAGAAAAGAAATTATTTCATACATATTAAATAAAAATCCCAATATTAAATTCTCTACTTCAGAAATATTATATGTATGTGAATGGATACACAGAAGGATTCAAGCAAACGTTAGTCCTACAGATATTCAAGAAATTGGGAATATATTAGATCAATTATCCGAAAAATTACAAGAAAAGGCTCAGGGGTTATTGTAACAGGTAACTATAATCCTCGGCTATGTTGCTTGTAATCGCTAGTATATCTCCTGCCTCAAGGTCAATATCACTCTTATCAATGATTGTCACTTTATGAGATAAAAAACTGCTCAGTGTATCTTCACCATAATAAAAAGTCCATACAATAGAGCATACTGACCTGAGTTGAGGAGAATTAGAAAACTCTTTTATACATTTTATGCTTATACTAAACCCCTTCTCTCTATGCCCTGCAAGATAAAATAAAGGGGAGAGGCTAACCTTTTCTTTGAGCCTTAATCCTAGGACCCTTCCAAGCTTATCTGATTGCTTATACTGTATAATAATTGGTATTCCTTTTCCAGCCACCTTCTTACCTGTATCCATAGTGGGCCCTTTTTTGATTGTGCTGTTATCCTGGGCAAAACACAAAACAGCGAAAAAAAATACAGAAATTGTAATCATCCACACATATCTTATTCTCATAAAATAAATCCTTGTAACTTAATTCTTTGAATTATAAGTGATTATCATTTACCCTTATCAAGTAAATAATCACAAATCTCCTTTGCACAATATATATAAAACCTTCAACGTAAAAGCGGAGCTTTGCTCCGCTTTTTCTGGCTTCGCCTTTTATAAGGATTTTATTCCTTACTAAAATTGGCCTGAAAGGCCAAGATAAAGTGGAACAGAGTTCCACTTTACGGAGAGGGTGGGATTCGAACCCACGAGACGACTTTTAATCGCCCACCCGATTTCGAGTCGGGCCCGTTATGACCTGACTTCGGTACCTCTCCTAAAAATATATAATTTTATATAAGCCCCCTCTTTGACTTAAAAAACAACTTTAATACATTAGAACATTCAATAGAGCTCACCCCTTCTTTTATCCAGAATCTATGATTTAGCCAAGTTATCTGAGAAAAAAAATCCATCCTTGAAACTACTGCACCTGCCTTTGGATCCCTAGCACCAAATACAAGGCCCTGTATTCTGGCATGGACCAATGCCCCCATACACATTATACAGGGTTCTAATGTGGTAATTAAAATACATCCTGTCAACCTGTAATTAGAAACCTTGTCACATGCAGACCTAATTGCCAAGATCTCTGCATGTGCTGTTGGATCGTTTAAACCAATACAAAGATTGTGCCCCTTAGATATAACCTCACCACTATTTGATATTATAACCGCGCCCACTGGTACTTCATCTAAGCCCATTGCCTTCTTTGCCTCTAAAAGGGCCAGTCTCATATAGGGGACAAAATCTAATCCATTATCTACCATGTAAATAACTTATCAATTATTTCTGAATTTCCCTTAAATACTGTACCCCATTCTCAAAAATCTTAATACCTGTGTTATCTTCCACTATCCCCCTGGTCCATTTTGGATGGTTTGTAGGATGATTGTATGCCTCTGGATGTGGCATAAGTCCTAATATCCTTCCACTTGGGTCCGTGAGACCGGCTATCCCCAAGGGAGATCCATTTGGATTATAAGGATATTCTTCAGTTGCTTCCCCGTTCTCATCTGTGTATTGTACAGCAATAAGATTATCTTTTACTAGATGTCTTAGGACTAACTCATCCCTTGGAATTACCTTTCCTTCACCATGCCTAACAGGGAGATATATAAAAGATATATCCTTTAAAAATACACACCTACTCTCTGGATTACATTTTAAATATACCCACCTATCTTCAAACCTTGCTGAATCATTATAGCTTAGGCTCACCTGTCTTTCAAAATATCTATTTTCAATGGCTGGGAGCAACCCTAACTTTGTAAGGAGTTGAAATCCATTACATATCCCAAGTATTATCCCCCCTTGTTTATGGACCTTTTTTATATCTTCTACAACAAACCCATAAGACTTTGTCTTTGAATACCTTATCCTAGTTGCTGCTGCCTGAGCTGCACCTAAATGATCTCCATCCAAAAATCCCCCTGGGAATACAATAAAATTAAAGTCAGATACCCTGACTTTTTCTTCAATTATCTCTGAAAAATGAGAAATCAAGACTTCATCGGCACCAGCGATTTTAGCTGCATATCCACATTCTCTCTCACAATTGGTTCCATAACCAGTAAGCACTAATACCTTAACTTTTGTGTCCTTCATTCCATTCCCCTATTTTTTTTCCTTTTTAACCAAATCCCATACCTCATCAATATGTTCCACAGGAACGATCTCTATCTTTTTGGCTAGCTCATGAGGAATCTCCTCTAAATCCTTTGTATTCTGTTTTGGAAGAATGACCTTTTTCACTCCTGCCGCCACAGCTGCCAATATTTTTTCCTTTATCCCGCCCACAGGAAGGATCCTACCCCTTAGGGTTATCTCACCAGTCATTGCCACTTCATTGCTAAGAGGTATATTGGTTAAGGCTGAAAGTAGGGCCATTACTAGAGTAATACCTGCTGATGGACCATCTTTTGGTATGGCACCAGCAGGGACATGGATATGTATATCCTTTTTTTCTGCGAAATCTGAGGATAGATTTAATTTATTGGCCTTACTCCGGGCATAACTCAGAGCAGCCTGTGCACTTTCCTTCATCACATCCCCAAGCTGACCTGTTAAGATAAGTTTCCCCTTCCCAGGCATAGTCAGGATCTCAATATGCAAAATCTCACCACCTGAAGGGGTCCACGCAAGCCCCAGGGCCACTCCTGGAGGAAGTTCTTTCTCCCTTTCTTCTTCCAAATATTTTGGGGCCCCTAAATATTTGTGTACATTAGAAGGAAGGATAATAAATTTTTTCTGTTTACGACCCTCTGCTATCTTCCTGGCCACTTTTCTACAAATACTAGCAATTTCACGCTCAAGATTTCTCAGTCCAGCCTCTCTAGTATAGTTCTTTATAATTACCTGTAGTGCCTTGTCGTTAAATACAACCATATTCTGCTTTAACCCGTGTTCTTTTATCTGCTTTGGGATAAGGTACTGTTTTGCTATCCTAATTTTTTCCTGTTCAGTATATCCAGGAATCCTTATCACCTCCATCCTATCTAAGAGTGCTGGAGGTATGGTGTCCAACATATTTGCAGTACATATAAACATCACCTTTGATAGGTCAAAAGGCACGTTTAGATAATGGTCAGTAAATGAATGGTTTTGTTCAGGATCAAGGACTTCAAGCAGGGCAGAAGATGGATCCCCCCTAAAATCTGTGCCTACTTTATCTATTTCATCTAACATAAATACTGGATTTTTGGTGCCTGCCTCTTTTATACCCTGTATTATCCTGCCTGGCATTGCACCAATATAGGTCCTCCTATGTCCCCTGATCTCTGCTTCGTCTCTCATTCCTCCTAGGGACATACGTACAAATTTTCTCTTAAGGCTCCTGGCTATAGATTTTCCCAAAGAGGTCTTTCCTACCCCTGGGGGACCCACAAAACACAAGATAGGACCTTTCATCTTTGGGTTCAACTTTCTAACTGACAGATATTCCAATATCCTTTCTTTGACCTGTTTTAGGTCGTAATGGTCTTCATCTAAGATCTTTTTTGCCTTTTTTATATCTAATTCATCCTTTGAGACCTTTTTCCATGGGAGCTCTATAAGCCAATCCAGATAAGTACGAATTACCGTGGCCTCTGATGAATCAGGATGCATATTTTCCAATCTATTCAATTGCTTTAATGCCTCATTTTTGACCCCTTTTGGCATTCCTGATTTTTCAATGGCCTCTCTCAATTCTTCAAATTCTTTTTCTTCAGAATCATCTTCTCCAAGCTCAGACTTTATCGCCTTTAATTGCTCTCTTAAAAAGAACTCCCGCTGGGCCTTGTCCATACCCTCCTTTGCCATGGCCTGAATCTTATTCTGCAACATGGCCACTTCTACTTCTTTCATGAGTTGTTTATTGATAAGCTCTAACCTTTTAACAGGGTCAAGACACTCTAAAATAGATTGTGCAACCTCTGTTGGCATCCTCAGATTAGAGGCAATTAAATCTGCCAGTCTCCCTGGATCCTCGATACTATTTAAGATTGCCACCATCTCAGTAGGATCCATACCTCTAAGGGAAATAATCTTTTCACTCTGTTCCCTAGCAGTCCTCATCTGGGCCTCTACATGGGCACTATAATCAGTTACCACTTCCTCCTTAATAGGCTCTATCTCAACTACACAATAGGGATCTTCTTGTACAGGCCTTTTTATCTTTCCCCTAGACAATCCCTGCACTAAGACCTTTAACTTCCCATCTGGCATCTTCAGCATCCGCATTATAATGGCTACAGTGCCCACTTGATACACGTCATTAATACCTGGATCCTCCACCTTTTCATCCTTTTGAGTAGCAATAAATATATAACGTTGATTTTCATTTATAGAGGATTCTATTGCCTTTATAGATTTTTCCCTACCCACAAATAATGGGATTATCATATAATTAAAGACCACTATGTCCCGCACTGGAAGTAAAGGCAAAACCTCTGGTATTTCAACCTGTGTCTTTGATTGATCAGGGGTTTGAATATCCTGACCCTTAGGTGTATCTTGTCCCTGTTCATTAGTAGAATTTTGCATATCTTTATCTGTCATCTATTATCTCCTCTTCTTTGATTCAATTTTTGCCTACATCCTTAAGAATCTTCTAAGATTATAATATCTAATTTCAAAAGGGCAAGTTATATATTTTTATAATAAATGGTTTTCTTTAAGGCTAAAATATGAGTCATAGGAAATTATTATATGATCAAGTAGGTCTATGTCTAGTTCTTTGCATATGTTATATATTCTCTTTGTAAACTCTACATCTTCTTTCGAGGGCTGGGGATCCCCTCCTGGATGGTTATGGAGAAATATAACACCCACAGCATTTCTTTTTAAGACCACCTCTACTATTTCCCTGGGATAGATCTTTAAATAATTTACAGTACCTTGTGTTAGTTTTTCAAGGGAAATAACTCTGTTTTTACTGTTTAAAAGCAATGCCCAAAAACTCTCTTTTTCCTCAAAGCCAATCCTGGTCCTTACATATTCAAACACACCCCTGGGGTCAAAGACCTCCTGTCCAAAATCCATGTCTTGTAGTTCAATCCTGGAGATAATTTCCCTAATTAGCCTCAAAAAAATAACAAATCCATTGGATATACCTTTTATTTCTATGAGTTCATCTTTAGATGCAAAAATTAGTTTTTTTAATTTTCCAAATCTAGTTAGCAACTCCTTTGCCAAAGGTTTTGTATCTCTCCTAGGTATTGCATAACCCAGTAATAATTCTAATAATTCATAGTCTTCAAAAGATTGTGGAGAATTCTCAAACCTCTTTTTTAACCTCTTTCTGTGGCCCACAAAATGAGGTGGTGATAAATCTCTTTTTCTCATATTTCTACGAAAACAATATTTTAAGCCTAACCACAGTTTCTTGAAATACCTCTGCTGAACTCAACTTTGATGTCTTTAACCTTAAGTCTGCATCAAGTATAATATCCCACAACTTTACAAGCCCATCTTCACCCAATTTCCTTGCAAGTGAAGTCTTCTTTCTAATAACCCAATTGGGAAGTGACACGTGTTCCCCATGAAGCAATTTCCAAAATATACGGGCCTCCCTCAAAAACAAATAAAATATCGGAATAATTGTTTCATAAGTGGAAAAATCTGGCCCCAATAGTACTGACCATTTTTTTTTGTCTAGTCGACCATCTTCTATAGAATTTATTAAGTCAAAGACCTCATACTCTAGAGAAGGACAAATTACCGCAAGGTTGGTTAGATCCAACTCTTTGTAATCATTTATAGAAATCTCTATTTTTTTCAATTCCTGTTTAATCCCCTTTAAATCCCTTGGTAATAACTCCTTTAATATTGGTCTCACACGGGGACTTATCTTTATTTGTTTTTTATTTGCCCACTCATTTAGATACTCATCCAAAAACCGTTCATTTACCCCTGGATGGCTAAATATCCATTTCTTTTTTTCTGCTATTTTGTAAAACCTCTTTGATTTAATTTCTCCTATGCCTTTAGGAGCGCCCTTTACCCATTCTGACTCAATGCATATAAATATACACACATTGGGATAAAACTTACTTAAAAAATGAGATAATCTATCCCAAAATCCATTGCCTACCTTCTGAGCACCTCTCAAAACAACTGCTTGTTTGATGCCAAGGAGATTAGATGTACGAAAACAGCCCCAAAAACTAGACAGGTCTTCATCATCTCCCCAAAAGACCTTTTTTTTCCATTTTCCCTCAAATCCCTTTAAGGTCTTTTTGACAAAATCATTTATGATCTCAGGGTCTGGACAAATACATATAAAAAAACCAGGCCTCATATCCTATACCAGTGTTGAATTTTGAAATTTTTAAGTTTTAAGTTGTATATGGTTTTATTTAACTCATAATTCAAAACTTAATAAGGCTTTTACTGTGTGCTAAAAATTGTTTGACAATTTAATGGCGATCTTTTCTACAATATCCCTTATTATCTTGTCCTGAATCTTACTAATCTGATCCTGACCTATATTTTCATCTGCGGATTCACAACTCTGAACATCGTTAGAATCCCAGACTAAATTATTGGTCAAATTTCTATAAAGAGATATTCGCAATGTAATACAAACATTTGACTTTACTGTTTGTTCCTTTGTATTTTCTATCTCAGTCTCTTTTGAATAATCCTTAATATCAACAACAAGATATCCCTTGGCACTGGACCTAGAAGTCCATCTAAGGCCCAACGCCCTTTTTGAGAGTTCATCCATGACAATGGTCTTGACCCTTGAAGTCAAATAGGGGTCTATGGTTGGATTATTTACCTTTGAAATATATAGGGAATCAATATTATCTGGCATTACAATTGGGGATAAGGACATAGACCTATATCCACATCCCCACAAAAAAAACAAAGCCACTATTAACAATAAATATCTATACAACAACATTTACAAGTTTTCCTGGTATAACAATAATCTTCTTTATGTCTTTACCTGTTATATGTTTTTTTACATTTTCATTTTTCAACGCGATCTTTTCTATTTCTCCCTTAGAACAGTTGTTGGGCACAGTAATCCTTGCCCTGAGTTTTCCATTTACCTGAACCACTATTAATACCTCATCTTTTTCCAAGGCATCTTCTCTATGTTGTGGCCACGAGCATTTAGCAAGAGGAGTTTTATATCCAATCTGAGACCACAGCTCTTCACATATATGGGGGGCCATTGGATAGAGTACATTCAATAATGTAGACCAAGCCGAGGACAACACCTGAGTGTCCCCTTGAGAATCAGAAATAACATCTTTTTTTCCTTGAATCTCGTTCAAAAATTCCATAATAGCTGCAATGGCTGTATTAAACTGATATTTCTCTTCTATGTCTGATGTTACTTTTTTTAAAGTCACATGTTCCTTAAAACGAAGCTCCCTTGCTGGTTTGGATATGTCCCCTTTAATATCAATCGCCGGCCCAGTAGGCAACACTCTGTTTTTTAATTCCATACCCAATTTCCAAACCCTATGTAAAAAACGATGTGCCCCTTCTATTCCTGAATCACTCCAATCCAATTCCTTTTCAGGAGGCGCTGCAAACAAAATAAAGAGCCTGGTTGTATCAGCACCATATTTATCTAGCATCTCATTAGGATCGACAATATTCCCCTTGGATTTACTCATCTTGGCCCCGTCTTTTAATACCATGCCCTGGGCAAGGAGCCTTTTAAAAGGTTCGTCAAAATCAAAGTATCCAAGATCCCTCAATGCCTTAACAAAAAACCTAGAGTACAACAGGTGCAAGATAGCATGTTCAATCCCACCAATATATTGGTCCACAGGCATCCAATATTTCAATGCCTCAGGGTTAAAAGGGGCGGAATCTATCTTTGCATCAGTATATCTAGCAAAATACCAACTGGATTCCACAAAAGTATCCATAGTGTCTGTCTCTCTCCTTGCCATACCCCTACACTTTGGACATGTTGTTTTTACAAATTCATCATGGTCTGGCAAAGGAGATCTGCCATCTGGATACGTCTTTATATCCAAGGGCAAAATCACTGGCAGATCTTCTTCAGGAACTGGTTGGACTCCACATTTATCACAGTATATAATTGGTATTGGTGCGCCCCAATATCTCTGTCTTGAGATATTCCAATCCCTCAACCTATAATTAATGGCCTTTTTGGCAACCCCTTTTTCTTCCAAATAATCTACTATCTTTTGTTTTGCATCCTCATTTGAGATCCCTGTAAACTTTCCAGAATCAATCAATATCCCTTCACCAGTATATGCACTGTCTAGATCTTCTGCCTTAATGGTTGTATCCCTTGGAGTTATTACTACCTTGATTGGAAGATTGTATTTTTTGGCGAACTCAAAATCCCGTTGATCATGTGCTGGCACTGCCATTACTGCGCCAGTACCGTATTCCATAAGCACAAAATTTGCCACAAATATTGGCATCTTCTCCTGGGTAACTGGATTTATACAATACCTCCCAGTAAATACCCCATATTTTTCAAAATCTTCAGCAGAACGTTTTCTTTTGTCTATCTTTTTTGTCTTTTCAATAAAATCAATAACCTCTTGTTCCTTAGAAGTACCCTTTACAAGTTCAAGGACCATGGGATGTTCTGGAGCAAGACTCATAAAAGTTGCACCAAACAAGGTATCTGGCCTTGTGGTAAATACTTTTATATTTTTTTCCAATCCAGATATCTTAAAATCTATCTCTGCCCCTACACTCTTACCTATCCAATTTTTCTGCTGGATAATGACCCTCTCAGGCCATCCACCTTGTAGTTGTTTTAGGTCTTCTAACAATTCCTCTGCATATGCAGTTATTTTAAAAAACCACTGAGAAAGTTCTTTTTGTTCTACCTCTGATGAACACCTCCAACATAGACCATCTTCTACCTGTTCATTGGCCAATACCGTGTGACAAGTAGGGCACCAATTTACAGGGGCTTTTTTCTTATATACCAGGCCCTTTTTATAGAGCTCTATAAAAAATTTCTGTTCCCATTTATAATACTCAGGAATGCAAGTAGTAACCTCCCTCTCCCAATCTAGGGAGTAACCCATTCTCTTTAACTGAGACTTCATTTCCTCAATATTGGAAAATGTCCATTTAGCAGGATGCACTCCCCTCTTTACTGCTGCATTCTCTGCTGGAAGACCAAAGGCATCCCAGCCCATGGGATGAAGGACATTAAAACCATTCATCCATTTATATCTTGCTATCACGTCTCCAATAGTATAGACCCTCACATGCCCCATATGGATCTTCCCCGATGGATAGGGAAACATCTCTAGCACATAATATTTGGGCCTCTTAGATTTATGTGTAACATTAAAATAGCGATTTTCATTCCAAATCCTTTGCCATTTTTCTTCAACTATATGAGGCACATACTTGTCCATAATAAGACTCCCTAACCTGCATTTGATGTGTTCTGGATAGATTTGGAAACTGCATCTAAAATACCATTTACAAATTTCTTTGACCTTTGATCGCCAAATTCCTTACTGAGTTCCACTGCCTCGTCAATGGCCACCTTTATTGGCACATCTATCCTATACATCATCTCAAAAATCCCAAGTCTCAAGATAGTAACTTCGATCTTTCCTATCCTGCTAAGGCGCCAGTTTTTAGAATACCTCTCTATGATCTCGTCTAACTTGTCCCTGTTTTCTATTACCCCTTGAATAAGTTCCCTGGCAAATTCTTTTGCCTTTTTCTTTCCCTCACTTTTATCTAAATCTGGAAAAAAATGCTCAACCACAGCAAAGAGTTTTTCAGTATCCTGGACATCTAAAAAATTACTGCTATATAAAATTTGGAAGGCCACTTCCCTCCCTATTCGTCTTAGCCCCTTTTTCTTCTTACCTTTTTTGTCTGTCATTTATACCAACAACCTACAATTGTCTAAGTACCTGTACTGTCTCCAATGCTGCCTGAGCTGCCTCCACTCCCTTATTCCCTGCCTTACTACCAGCCCTTTCAATGGCCTGTTCAATGGTATCTGTGGTAAGTACCCCAAAGGCCACAGGGACTTCTGTATCTAGGCTAACCTGGGCTATACCCTTTGCAACCTCTGCTGCCACATAGTCAAAATGAGGGGTCGCGCCCCTTATCACTGCTCCAAGACATATAACAGCGTCAAACTCCTTTGACCTTGCGATCCGTTTTGCAACCACAGGCATCTCAAATGCCCCTGGTACCTTTACCAGGGTAATATCCTTCTCTTGAACTTCATGTCTAAGCAAATAATCAATAGCCCCGCTAATTAATCTACTTACAATAAAATCATTAAACCTGCTAGCGATTAGAGCGAATTTGAGCCCTTTACCTGTTAACTTTCCTTCAACGATCCTTATATTATCCATAAGATAAAATACCCCTATACTTTGGTTATAATTTTGGATTATGGATTATGGATTTTGAATTAAAAATGAATATTAATCCCATATCCAAGAATTTCCCCCTTCTCAAACATATATATCATCGACCAAGGGATCTTTTTTAGTTAGGACCTATAGATCATCTAAAAGATGCCCCATCTTTTCCTTCTTTGTCTTCAAGTACTTGAGATTACAATCACATACTGGTCCAATAATTGGCACCCTTTCCACAACCTCTAGGCCATGTCCCTCCAACCCTACTATCTTTTTGGGATTATTAGTCAAAAGTCTCATTTTTTCTACACCAAGGTCCACAAGGATCTGGGCCCCAATACCGTAGTCCCTAAGATCGGGTTTGAACCCCAGGATTATATTGGCCTCAACTGTGTCTTTGCCCTGGTCTTGAAGTTGGTAGGCCTTTATCTTATTCCCAAGCCCAATACCCCTGCCTTCCTGTCTCATATATAATATAATACCCTTTCCTTCTTGTTCTATCATCTGCATGGCCTTATGTAACTGAGGCCCACAATCGCATCTAAGACTGCCAAACACATCCCCAGTAAGACATTGGCTATGGACCCTAACTAAAACAGGCTCTCCCTTTTTTATTTCCCCTTTTACCAAGGCAAGGTGCACATAATCATCAATGTCGCTTTCATAGGCAATCGCCTTAAATTCCCCAAATTTTGTTGGGAGTTGTGCCTCACCAATCCTCCTAACAAGGGAATCAAACTTTGACCTATATCTGATCAAATCTTCAATAGTAGCTATCTTTATGTTGTGTTTCTTCGCAAATTCTATGAGGTCAGGCATCCTGGCCATATTACCATCATCTCTCATTATCTCACATATAACTGCAGCAGGCTTTAGTCCAGCAAGACGACACAAGTCCACACTCCCCTCTGTTTGACCTGCCCTAACTAAGACCCCGCCCCTCCTTGCTCTCAATGGGAAGACATGACCTGGGGTAGATATATCTTCTGGGGTCACGTCATCTCTAACAGCAGTTAATATAGTAGTGGCCCTGTCATACGCAGATATGCCAGTTGTAACCCCCCTTGCTGCCTCAATAGAAACAGTAAATGCAGTGCCAAACCTGGATTCATTCCTCCTAGGCTGTAGATCTAGCTTTAATTTATCCACCATATTAGGGGCCATGGCAAGACAGATGAGTCCCCGACCATATTGGGCCATAAAATTTATGGCCTGAGGGGTCACTTTTTCTGCAGCAATAGTCAAATCTCCCTCATTTTCCCGGTCTTCATCGTCTACAAGGATAATCATTCTCCCCTTTCTTATCTCATTTATTGCCTCTTCAGTTGAGCAGATAACTGATGTATCCTCTGATAAATTTTTACTCATTTTTCTTACCTTTTTTTATTTATAATTTTAAATTTTTCATCATAAAGTTTCCCTACAATCTAATATTTGAATAACATGCCTTTTGCAAAGACCTAATGAAAATATCTTGAAAATGCAAATCAAAATCCATGTTCTCTTAAAAAATCCATTGTCACGCCCTGTTTATTATCTCTGTGCTCATTCCATGGTCTCACTATCTTTTCCACATATTTTCCAATAAGATCAAACTCTGTATTTACCAATGTTCCCACCTTCCAAGTGGAAGTAGTAGTATTTTTTTGGGTCTCTGGTATGATATTTACCTCAAAAAATTCCATCCCACACTTATTTACAGTGAGGCTTATTCCATCTAAGGCTATTGACCCTTTTTCTATAACATATTTTGAATAGTCCGAGGGATATTTAAACCTGTATATCAAGGATTTTCCTGAAAAGGAGATATTAGTAACACAAGATAGACAATCAATATGTCCAGACAATATATGTCCCCCTAAACGGTCTTGGAGCCTCAATGCCCTCTCAAGGTTTACAGTACAAGATGTAGTCAATGTCTTTAAATTTGTCCTCTCTAGAGACTCTTTGGATATGTAAACTGAAAATATATCATTTTCAAAGGATTCAACTGTTAGGCATGCACCATTTACTGCAATACTCTCCCCAATTATAATCTCTTTAAATACAGGATTTGGCAATACCCATATCCTAATATCCTTTCCTAAATTGTGAATTTTTATTACCCTGCCTATACTTTGAATAATACCTGTAAACACTTGATAAACATCCCCTTTATGTTTGTCTTTTTTGCAAGAGGTTAATTAATATATCCGAGTCTATCTGTTTAACATTCATTATTTCAAATTTAAATGAGTCCTTGATCTTAGGTGTCACACCCCCTGAAAAAGAAGATTTTGCATACTCATCTCCTAAGATAATTGGAGCAATAAATAAAAATAACTCATTTACTAATCCATATCTGACCAGGGTATTTGCCAAAATAGAACCACCTTCACAAAGCACGTAATATACCCTTTTTTCTCTAAATAACCTCTTAAATAAAGGAACTAGATCTAGCCTACCGTTTTGACCATATCCTGTCCAAACTTCTATGCCTTTAGTTCTTAAAAAATTTATTTTTTCTTCATCCCTATTTTTTGTCCAAAACATGGTCTGATTCGCACGACTCTTTATCAAATAATATTCTGATGTTTTAGGTAATCTAGATGTAACTACTATTGCAAGGGGCTGTCTGTCTCCGTATCCTTTTAGTCTTACTGTAAGTTTTGGGTCGTCTTTATAAAAGGTATTCCCCCCAATCAATACAGCACCTACCTTGGACCTCAATTCATGGACAAATCTTCGGGATCTATCACAGCTTATCCACTTAGAATCCCCTTCCCTTGTGGCTATCTTTCCATCCAGGCTTTGGGCCAATTTTAGATAAATATAGGGCCTTTCCTCTCTTGTCCACGTCAAAAAATCTTGAATCAAGTTCTCGCATTGCCTTTGTTTCACCCCTACTATAACTTCTACTCCATGGGATCTTAAAAAATCGATCCCCCCACCCTTTACCCTTGGGTTTGGGTCCTTTGTACCAACAATAACTCTTTTTATCTTATGTTTTAATATGGCATGTGTACACGGTGGGGTCTTTCCATAATGATTACATGGCTCCAGCGTTACCCACAAGGTCGCACCTTCTATATCATTGCCCCTGTCTAGGGCATCTTTGATTGCATCTACCTCAGCATGATCTCCACCATATTGTCTATGCCACCCCTGGCCCAGTATATGCTCACCTTTGGTGATTACTGCCCCAACACAGGGATTTGGAGCAACACTCCCTCTACCCCTAGTTGCCAATTCAATGGCCAGTTCCATAAAACTTGGATTTATTAAATCATTTTGAGACATACACGGTTTTTCCTGAAGTTCTAAAGGAAGTTTTTGGAAAATTGAAATGATGTCGCCAACTAAGATATCTCTAACTTAATGATACTAACACCAGCTTCCGCTAACATATCTTGTGATAGTTCATCTGGATATCCTTCTAAGATATATATATTCTTTACCTGACAGTTAATAAGCATCTTTGTACAAATAAGACATGGCAAATGGGTACAATATATGTCTGCCCCTTTTAAGGAAACTCCATGCAATGCAGCTTGAATGATTACATTTTGTTCTGCATGGAGCCCTCTGCAAAGTTCATGTCTCTCACCAGAAGGGACATTTAATTTTTCCCTTAAACAACCTACTTCCTTACAATGTTTGATCCCTGATGGTGCACCATTATAGCCAGTGGCCAATATCCTCTTATCCTTTACTGCAATGGCACCAACCTTTCTCCTTAGGCATGTGGAACGCTCACTCACCATTATGGCAATCCTTGCAAAATATTCATGCCATTCCATCCTATTATCTGCCATGTCTAGAACCCATTATTCTTCAAATCTTTTAAACAAGATACAGGCATTTGTGCCGCCAAAACCAAAGGAATTGCACAATGCATAATTCAAGCGTTTTTTCCTTGTTCCATCATTCACATAGTCTAGGTCACACTCTGGATCTGGATTTTCCAAATTAATAGTCCCAGGTATCTTTTCGTGATAAATACTGAGCACACTAAACACGCTCTCAACCCCCCCTGCAGCACCAAGCATATGGCCAATCATGGACTTATTTGCAGTTATAGGAATATCATATGCATGCTTCCCAAAGACCTTTTTTATAGCCCTAGTTTCACATAGATCATTTAAAGGGGTAGATGTACCATGGGCATTGATGTGGTCCACATAATGGGGGGGGATCTCGGCCTCTCTAATAGCAGCCATCATAGCATTTGCCATCCCTTCACCACTTTCTTCAGGGGCTGTAATGTGATGGGCATCAGCAGAAGCTCCAAATCCAACGACCTCTGCATAAATTTTAGCACCTCTTTCCTTGGCGTGCTCCAGTTCCTCTAACAGTAAAAGACCACACCCTTCAGACATCACAAATCCATCCCTATCTCGATCAAAGGGCCTTGAGGCCTTTTCTGGTTCCTCATTTCTAGTAGAAAGGGCCCTCATGGCATTAAAGCCAGAAAGAGCCATAGGAGTGATAGTGGACTCCACGCCCCCACATATCATTGCCTTGACCCTACCTAACTTTATATCAGAATATGCATATCCAATACTATGACACCCTGATGCACATGCAGAAGTAGTGACCATATTAGGACCTTTTGCCTTTGTAAATATGGCTATCTGTCCTGCAGCAATATTAGAAATGAGCTTTGGGATGTAAAAAGGAGATACCCTATTTGGACCTTTTTTTAACAATTTTTCATGAAACTCCTCTATAGTTTCAATACCACCAAGGCCACACCCAAGTACAATCCCCACTTGATTGCAAGTCTCTCCCTTTATATGAAGATTGGCATCCTCTAACAACATCTTGGCAGTAGCAACCGCATATCGATTAAACCTATCCATTCTTTTTATCTGTTTCTTTGGAATAAACTTTTCTGGTTCAAACCCTTTGACCTCACCAGCTATCTTAGTGTCATATAGGGAACAATCAAAACGGGTAATTTTCGCTATTCCAGACTCTCCATTTAAGAGCCTTTTCCAAGAGACCTCTACGTCATTACCCAGAGGTGTAATTGCCCCAACTCCTGTAACTACCACCCGTTTATAATTCATAATACTACCCCTAAATAACATTTAAGCACCCAGGCACATATCCACACCATCCACCAAACCTTGTATAGCCAGGGTGCTTAAATGTTATTTCTTATTTCTTTAAATTGGCTTCAATATAATTTATGACATCTTGCACTGTCCTCAATTTCTGTGCTTCTTCATCATCTATTTCCATACCAAATTCGTCTTCCATGGCCATAATCAATTCTGTTAAGTCCAGGGAGTCTGCTCCCAAATCATCCACAAAGGATGCCTCAGGCACCACCTGTTCTGGATCTACGTCTAACTGTTCCGCTACAATCTTTTTTATCTTTTCTAAAACAGACATATTTCCTCCTATTTGAGTTTTTAAAGATAAAGTCCCCCATTCACCGAAATAACCTGTCCTGTAATATAGCTAGCTTCTTCTGAAGCCAGCCATGCCACGGTAGATGCCACATCCTCAGGGGTCCCAAATCTATTTAAAGGGATTTTGGAAAGATATACCTTCTTGGTATCTTCATCTAACTCCTTTGTCATCTCAGTAGTAATAAATCCAGGGGCAACGGCATTTACAAGTATATTCCTTGGAGCCAATTCCAAGGCTATGGCCTTGGTAAGTCCAATAATTCCTGCCTTTGATGCACAATAATTGGACTGACCAGGATTACCTGAAAGACCTACCACTGAACTGATGTTTATTATCCTTCCCTGTCTCTGTCTCACCATAATCTTTGATGCCTCTTGTATACAAAAGAAGGTACCTGTTAAATTTACATCTATCACCTTTCTCCAGTCACCTTCCCTCATCCTCAAAACAAGTCCATCACTGGTAATCCCAGCATTATTTACCAAGACGTGCAAAAAGACCTTTCCTCTTACATGATCTTTAAAAAAAGATGTAACCTGATCTCTATTAGACACATCTACCATAAATGCCTTTGCATCGCCCCCATGGGATAGGATCTCATCACATACCCCTTGAGCAAGTTCTTTCTTTGACACATAGGTAAGATATACAGTATAGCCATCTTTTGCCAACTTCAAGGAAATGGCCTTTCCAATCCCCCTAGAACCCCCAGTAACTATGGCAACTCGTGGTAAATTTTTATCTTCTCTTCTCATAATATCAATATCTTTATTCTATTTGATAAATTTAAATTAGACCCTTTAAAACTCCAAAATTACACTGGCCAGAGTTAAACCAGCGCCAAAGGTAGACAAAAGTACAAGGTCTCCACTTTTAATATTCCCCAAATTATATGCCTCACTCAGTGCAATGGCAACTGATGCAGCAGAGGTATTTCCATACTTATGTACATTCACATACACCCTTTCCAAGGGAAAATCGAGCTTCCTCGCCAATGCCTCAATAATTCTGTAATTCGCCTGATGCGGGATAAAAAGGGATATATCATCTGGAAGTAGTCCATTTTTTTTCAAAATCTCCCAATTCATGTCTGCCATACCACGAACTGCGTGCTTAAAGACCTCCCTACCGTTCATATGAATAAAATATTTCTCTGTTACCCTTTGCCCCACCTTAAAAGGCTCTAAAGATCCACCTTCTAATCCCACCTGCAGGAGGTGACCCAATTCACCATTTGTCTTGACTAGTATATCAATAATCTTAGGGCCATTATCCAACTCACCACTTACAATCATCGCCCCAGCACCATCACCAAACAACACACATGTATTACGATCATTGAAATTCATCCTAGAACTACATACCTCACTGCCAACTACCAGTATATTTGCATGGGGATTAACCTTAACTAATCCCCTAGCCAATTCTAGTCCATATGTGAATCCTGAACATCCAGCTGCAATATCTATGGCCATTTGACAATCAGTTGCCCCTAATTTTGCCTGGAGTATACACGCAGTAGCAGGGGCACATACATCAGGAGTAAATGTACCCAAAATAATATGCGTTATGTCTAATGGATCTAAGTGCGCTTGTTCTAATGCTTTCATAGAGGCAACATACGCCAAATCTGAGCAGGATTGACCTTTTTTTACTATCCTGCGCTCTTTTATACCAGTCCTGGTCACGATCCATTCATCTGAGGTGTCCACCATCTGTTCCAAAGCTGAATTAGTCAGTACTTCCTCAGGCACATAATAACCCAACCCACGAATGTAACTATTACTTCTCAGATTCCTTGCCATCTTTTTCTTCCACAGACTCTATTTCTTCTTTATTCTGGACTTTAGAGGTTGTAGACAAAATATTTCTCAGTCTATAAAATCTAGTGATCTCTGGGTGAAGTTCTATTTGTTCTTTTATCTTGCCTACAATCCCTTGTTTTACAAATAATGCCCCCATCTTTATGGCCTGACAAATGGATTTTGGAGAAGAGCTACCATGGCAGACTATTACAGTTCCCTTAAGCCCTAATAAAGGTGCACCTCCATATTCTTCATAATCAAATCTCTTTACAAGCCTCTTAAATGCTGGCCTTGCCAGGAAGCCCCCAAGTCTAGTAAGCAGCCCTTTATTGATCTCTTTTTTTAATACCTTGGAAAATGACTTGCCAAGCCCTTCACAAAGCTTAAGGGCAATATTTCCAACAAATCCATCACAAACTGCGATATCTATCCCATTTGTAAATAGGTCTCGTCCTTCTACATTTCCAATGAAATTCAGAGAAGTTTTCTTTAAGAGATTATATGTCTCTGTAACCTGGACATTACCCTTGCCCTGTTCTTCCCCAATATTTAACAGACCCACTGCAGGATTGTCTATTTTTAGGATATTTTTTGCAAATATATCAGCCATAATTGCAAATTGCACAAGGTGTCTAGGTTTAGAATCAATGTTCGCACCAACGTCAACCAATATAAGGGCACGCTCTTCCCTAGGGATTATTGAAGCAAGCCCAGGTCTGTCAACCCCTTTTATCCTACCTAGGGCAAACATACTACATGCTAGACTCACCCCTGTATGTCCAGCGCTCACCACCCCTTGGGCCAAACCTTCTTTCACTAGATTACACGCCACTTGTATGGACGTATTTTTCTTTCTTCTCAAAATATATGAAGGCTTGTCGTGCATTTCAGCCACTTCTTCTGCATGTACTAACTCAATATCTAGATCCTGATACACATGCTTGTCTAGTTCTTGCCTTATCTCATAATCCTTGCCCACTAATTTTAAAGAGATACCCTCTTCCCGAGCAGCCTTCAATGCACCAGGTATTGTCACTGGGGGGCCGAAATCTCCCCCCATGACATCAATTGCAAGACAGATATTTTTATTTGTCTTCATCTTGTGTTAAATAATTCCTCCCAGCATATTTCCCACATGAGGGACAGATCCTGTGGGGAAGGGTGGGATTCCCACATTCACATTCAATCACATTGGGGATAGACACCTTATGATGAGAACGCCTCATCCCTTTTTTTGATTTTGATGTACGCTTTTTTGGTACTGCCATAATCCTTACCTCTTTAATATATTTTTATTTTTCTAAAAATCTCCAACCTAGGATCTCCTGCACTCTTCCTACAACCACACCTACCTTTATTTAAATTGGCACCGCAAGCAGGACATAGCCCCTTGCAATCTTCTGAACACAAGACCTTAGTAGGTATATTCAAGACCATTTGTTCCCACAAGAGACCAGCTAAGTCCAAATACAATTCTCCATCCTTTTCAAGGATAAAAGAAATATCTAAGCTGTCTTGTTTTTTTGGCTCTTCAATTATTTTAAAAAAACTATCAATAGAAACATAGGCATCCTCTAAGCAACGGTCACAGGGGATTGTCAATGCACCGCGAATATATCCTTTTAATATACAACAATCCCCTTCTACTTGAATATTTAACCTTGATTCACAGGGAACAGAAATTTTATATGGTAGTTTAAATTCCAAAATAGGTCCTGTCCATACTGACTGATCATTGACAAGGACATCTAACCCTTTGGATGGAACATCCTTAAGCCTTATAAAAAAATCTTTCATGTTATCCCTCACTGAAAGTGGATTAATGTATCCCCCACCTCATACCTTTGTCAAGTTTATAAAATCCGTCTTATTTTCTAGGGAGTTGCTACCATTAATCTTTAATTTTACAATTAAGGTTGCAAGTCACCTTTAACTTGAGGACTATTCCAATCAAGTATAGAAAGCTTATAAATGCAGATATAAATGGTGCATTGAATATGTTAAGAAAAAGGATTCTCTACTTAAAGAAATCGAAGAGATAGAAAACAAAAGACTTGTGTCCTAGCCTGTAATGGGGGAGTATATGTACATCCCCTTACAACCCTTCTCATAAAGGAAGCTACACCTATAATGTGTAAACATTTAGGTGGAGAGGTTCACTAAACTCTTATATGGAATATGTTCTGTTAATAATATTAAGGTATCTTTTCTGGCTATAATTCCTCTTTTTTTAATTTCACTACTTAAATTTTTTTATTATCTTCAAAAGTTCATAAAATGGAACAGGTTTGCTAAAATAATAGCCTTGGACCTGGGCGCATCCAAGTTCTCTTAAAATAGTTAATTGTTCTCTAGTCTCAACTCCTTCAGCACACACATCTATATTTAGAGCAGAGCACATATCTATTATTGCCTTAACAATTTCTTTCTCTTTGGACCCCTTTTTTAAAGGAGAAATAAATGATTTATCTATTTTTACCAGATCAATTGGAAGGGTATCTAAATAATAAAGAGAAGAATATCCAGTCCCAAAATCATCCATACAGATCAAAATTCCTCTTTTTGCCAATTTTTTCAAGACTTCTGAAAGCAACTTTTCATTTTTCATAAGCATAGTTTCAGTAATTTCTACCTGAAATAGCTCAATGGGTATATTATATATACTGGAAAGCTCCATAAAGTGTTTTACCCAGTCAATATGTTGTAAACACAATACAGAGAGATTAATAGCACAGGGAATCTTTAACGTGGGAAAACTCTTTGTTAATTCTTGTAAATGAGAAGCAATCTGATTTGCCATGGATTTACTTATCTCAATTATAATGCCTGTTTCTTCAGCAAGTTCAATAAACTTCACAGGTGGAATAACTTCACCGTCTATAGCAATCCACCTTGCTAATGCTTCCAGACCAAGAATTTTTCCTGTTTTTACGTCAATTTTAGGTTGATAAAAAGGCACAAATCTTTGTTTATGCACAGCTTCCTTTATTTTTTCAACAGTTTTCAAACGGTTAATTGATCGGTGTAAAATCTCTTTATTAAAATAAAAATGATTATTAGTGCCAAAACCTCTTGCACTGTTTAGTGCAGTTTCTGCATATCTTAAAAGATCTTTGGGGTCCTTTGAGTCATCGGGGTAAATACTAATACCAAAAGAACTGGTAACATCTATTTTAGTATCTTTTAGAACTAGATTATTCATCTTATCTTTAATCTTTTTTATTAATTGCTCAATTTCCAAAAATTTATTAAATTCAAAAATAAGGGCAAATGTATCCTCTCCTATTCTGGCAACATTATTTTTCCCCACAATCTCAACCAAAATATCACTTTTTTTCTTTAATATTTCATCTCCTATATTATATGAAAAGGCTTCATTTATCTGTTTGAAATTATCAATGTCAATTAAGATAACAGAAAATTTTAGATTGTTTTTTGATTCAATTTTTCCCTTTATCTTACTTAGAAAATATTCTCTGTTCATAAGACCAGTTAGTGGATCAAAAAAACGGTAAAAAAACTGTTCTCCTTCAATCTTTTTTTGTTTTGTAAGGTCATAAAAGATTGATATAAAGTTTGTAATTTTATTTTTTTCATTTTTAACAGCTTGAATTCTGAGTATTTCAGGATATACTTCACCACTTTTTCTTCTATTCCATATCTCTCCTTCCCAGAAGCCCTTTGCTAAAATATTTTCCCACATTTTTTCATAAAATTCCTTGGGATGCCTATCAGATTTTAATATACGGGGATTTTGCCCCACTACTTCTTCTTTGGAATATCCAGTAATTTTTGTAAATGCAGGATTAACTTCAATAATATTTGCATCCTTATCAGTTATTACAATCCCCTCATTTGCCTTTTTACATAACATATCACAAAGTTGTATCTTATAAGACATAAATCGCTTTTCTGTCATGTCCTGAATTATACCAACTAAATAAGGTTTATTTTTTCCCTCAAAAGATGTAACTATATGTTTAAAATATCTTTTCTTCTTTTTAAAAATCCTTTCCCATCTATAAAATGGCATTCCTCGAGATAAATCTTCAACCTTTTTCTTCAAAAGAAGTTTTTCTTGTTCAGGAAATAATTCAAGGAAGTTATTTATACTGATCTTTATCTTTTTTTCTAGATATAATAAATCCCGAAATCCATCTGATACTTCCACATACTGAGATCCCACTTCCCAATACCAACTTCCCATTTTTGCAACATATTCTGCTTGAGACAAAAATTTATTTTTGAGTTCAAGGTAATTTTTATTTTTTGTTGCTTCAGTTATATCTCTGCCAAAGATCACAATCCCTTTTGCATCTCCTTGAAGACTAAATACTGGGATCCTTCTAATTTTAAAATAATACATTTGTCCCTTGGGATCTTGTAAAGAGACAAACTCAATTAAAACTTCTCTATCTTTCATGCAAATCTCATCCTGTTTTATGGAGTGTTTTAGGAAATCGTTTAAATGAGGAGATAATGTTATCAATTGGTCATCACTCTTCCCATATATTTTTTCTTTTTCCAATCCATAAATGCGAGACACAGAATTGTTTACTTTTAAATAGTTACCAGATTGGTCTTTAAAAATTACCAAGTTAGGACAATTTTCTATCAACACATCAAAAAAAAGTAATTGTTCATTTAAATTCATTTGATCCATATTTCCTCTCCTGTTTAAAATCTATTTTTCCTAATAATTCCAAACTAATCCACTCCACAAACACAGCAAAGAATATATAATCTATAAACTCCATTGCAAGATATCCAAAAACCAGTGGGGGAATTTTGATTGTTATTATCATGGATAATCCAATCTATAAGCAAACAGATAACTAATTTATTGGTATCCCTGTCAAGATTTTTTGCAAGTTTTCTAAATTTTTGTGTGAGGCGGACTCCATATCTAGCACACCACAATACTGCCTATAGAAACAAACAGACAATGTTCCCTTAATACTAAGGGGCTACTTTCTTCTTCCATTGCAAAATTAAATAATCCATTTTATTTTCTAGGGAGTTGCTATTTCTCATACTATTACTTGAATTTGAGACAAGATTAGATTAGTATAAAATTTAATATTGTGTAAAAAATTTGGGAGTTTTGGTATGAAAGAAGAATTTGAGACCCATTTTCAAAAGGTTATCCAATTAGAAGGAGGATTTAGACTCATACAAAACCCAAATGAAAAGGCCAAGACTTATGCAGGGATATACAGGATTTCCCACCCCAATTGGGAGGGATGGGAGTTTATTGACAGGGACGAGAGTCCACCAACTGAAATGGTAAGGAAATTTTATTATGAAAACTATTATAAAAGATTAGAAGAGATAAAGGACCCTCAAGTCCGTTTTATTATATTTGAATTTGCGGTTAATGCAGGATTAAAAAAGGCAATAAAGCTAGCACAAGCAGTTGTCGGCACAAGTCCTGATGGTATAATTGGACCAAAAACCATATCTGCATTAAATTCTACCCTACCACTTGATTTTATTAAAAGCTATCTCCTTGCCAGGATAAAACATTACCTGGATTTGGCAAATAAGGACCCCAAAAGGTATGGAATATATTTAAGGGGATGGTTAAATAGGACATTCAGAGGAGTAATGTTATGAATTTACTGGGAATAGGAACCATTATTGACACAGTGGGCAAGATAGCAGACGACTTGATCACCACCGATGAGGAGAGGCTTCAACTCTATATAGAAAAGACCAAGATAGAGGCAGGACTTATAGAGAAGATTCATAACACCAATATAGAAGAAGCAAGACATCCATCAATCTTTGTGGCTGGCTGGAGACCAGCAATAGGATGGATAGGGGCCATATGCATTGGATATCAATTTATATTATATCCCCTGCTTACCTGGATGTGGACATTACTACAAGCATGGGGCAAGATACCACCTGGCACTAATCCTCCCCCTGTACTCAAGTCAGACATGCTTTGGACTATAATCACTGGCATGTTGGGGATTGCAGGACTTAGGACCTATGACAAGATAAAAAAAGTAGATACAAAAAAATTAAAAACTAAATAAGTATTATATTCAAATAATTAGGAGAAAAAATGTTTTGTCCAAAATGTAAATACACCACTTTTGATTATTTTAAAAGATGTCCTAGATGTGATTATGATTGGAGTGAAATAAAAAAACAACTAGGTTTGGACTGGATTGCTGAACCAGAAGTAGTGGAACCAGAGGTCTATGAAGAAACAATTAATAATAGCAAAGTAGACATTTTAGAGCCCCAAAAAAAACAGGCCCCAGAGATAGAGCCCCCTGTTATAGACAATGAAAATAATCACGAGGTAGGGGATGAAACAACTCCGCAGGAGCCATCGTCAAACATAGAAAAAGAAATAGACGAGGAAATTGAGTTAGATAAAGACTTTTTTATTGAAATTGAAAAAGGAGTTGAAAAAGAAATCGTTTTACAAGAAAAGGATGATTTACCTACACAAGAGATATCTGCAGAGGTAGAACCCATTTCTCTAGACACAAAAGAAGAGGTCGGTGCAACTAAATCGCCATCTGAAAATGAACAGGGCAAGATAGAACAGGATGTATGGGATATTGAATTCGAGGACCTGGTTTTAGAAGACAATGACACCCAAAAGGTAGATGAAGAAAAGAAAGATGATATTGACATGTTATTATTTGTAGAAGAAGACAAGGACAAGAAAAACAAATAAATTAATTTAAATGGATATAGAAGAAATAGCAACTATTATTGTCAAAGAATTAAGTTCCTATCCCAAATTAAAAGAAGGTAAATTTCTATCCCAAATAAATATATTGGCTAGATATATATTGGAATTGTGTAAATGGGGAAAAAAGACAAACCTTGTTGGCAAAAATTCTCCTTTGGAAATCTTTAGATCTCTTATTATAGATTCCCTTTTCCTAGTTCAATTAATAGAGGAAATAGGCGTAAACCAATATCAAAGTGGTTTTTTAGACATAGGTGCAGGGGCAGGCATCCCTGGAATACCTTTTAGGATATTTTATGAAAACGGACCTTATCTTATGGTAGAGCCTAGAAAAAAAAGGCATGTATTTATTAACCTTATGATCAAATATTTAAATCTAAGATACACCCAGGTATATCCAGGACCAATAGAACAGATAAAGACAAAAGGATTTGATATTTGCCTGTCTAGGGCATTTTGCAGATGGGATAAATTCCTCGATGTTTCTTATCCCTTAACAAGACCCAATGGACATGTGATTGTGTTTTCAAATAAAAAATGGGATCAAAAGGAGCCTCGTAATTACAGATTTGTATTAGAATACCCATATGGACGCAAATCACAAACTCCTCGTTATTTCTGGGTATTTTCAAAAAAAGCTCCTAATTGAGTATTTTTAAAGATTATCTTTGTGGCTGCTTCATCGGCTGCTTCTCCTAAATCCATTAATTTTTCCAAAAAATCCAAGATCTCATACCTCCTTTCCTCACTGGAAAATTCAAATATCTCTGCTAATTCACCTGATTTTATATGATTAATTAGATCATCAATATATTTTTCATGGAGTATCATTGTCCTTCTCCCTGGTTTTAACTTGACACAAAAAAATTATTTAAATATAAATTTTGGACCGATGCCGGGGTGGCGGAATTGGAAGACGCACGGGACTCAAAATCCCGCGGGCCCTGCGCCCGTGAGGGTTCGACTCCCTCCCCCGGCATTTATAATTTCATACTCATTTCATATGTTTAATACACCCAGCCAATATCGTCTAAATCTATTTAATTATAAATGTTCCAACCTCTATCATCTGAGTAAATACAAAGGCAACACTTATTATAAATGCCACTATGGGTTTTATTATTATTATCTCTTTTAGCCTAATGGGGTGCTGACTTTTTATTAATTTTATCCCACAAAACAATTCTATCCCTATTAATAAAATTAAAGCTCCAATTGAACAGAAAATTTCAATTGGGATTGTTTTAATTTCTTTATATACCCATAATGTTTGAATAACCAGGAATATTATTCCAACTAAATAAGAGTAGCCCCATTTTGCTGATACAGGAATAGCAAATTTATAATAATCTCTGCCATAATCATCTTTATTTCTCCTAATCATGAGATAAAATGCAGATACAGACCCAGCAATTGCAATAGAAAAAAATAAATAGCACAAGGTCATAAATATAGGAAACTTATATTTATATGATAAGAGGTCTAAAGGGTGTAGATCTCCAATGAAATGAACTCCTTTATAAAAAAATAAAAACTTTAAACTGATACCTATGAATGTAAAAAACCACAATAAAACACTTGTCAAAACAGATAGAAATAAAAAAATAGGCCTTGACTTAATAAGTATTTTTTTGAACAAAAATAAAATTACAATTAAAAAAATAGAGATACCCATTCCACATAAAAAATACTGTACAATAGATAAATTTTCTACAACCTGCTTTATGTGGTTAATACCAATGGAAATCTTAAATCGCTTTACCAAGATAGTTCCCAACAAAAGGTCTAAAAACAAATAAATCACCAAGGCAAAAAAAACCATATTCAATATTTGAGAGGAGTGTTTTTCATAAAATTTTGGTCCCCTAATCCCCTTAATAAGAGATGAGGAACCCAACAAGATTCCTCCGCCCCAAATTGCAAATAAAAACGTAAGGATTCCTCCCAGTAGGCTCAGTATCAAATATTGGGGACAAGACATATAAAACATAGTCAGCACTCCTTATTTCTATATTTAAACCATGTCTTTCAGGGCAAGACTATTGCAAATAAAATTAAGATACTATAATATTCTTATAACACAGCAGAAAAAAAGCAAAAAAGATATTAAACTCTATATATACAAACATCAACCCCTTTATTTAGCCATTTAATAATTAAGTGTGAGCTTTATATTAACTTAGAAAACTTCACAAGGTCTTTTTTTATTCCAGGAGAACCAATGGAAAAGGAAATTTGGTGTTCACTTGCCCTAAAACATACCCCAGGATTGGGCCCAAGGACGTGGAACAAACTTATATCACACTTTAAAAGTGCAACACAGTCCATTGAAAACATCAAGGAGTGGGGAATCTTAAATATTAGACGGGAAATTATACGGTCCGTAAAAAATAGGCAATATAGTAAGGAAGCTCACAGAGAATATAGACTTTGGGAGAGGAGTCAATCTAATTTACTAGTTTTATCTCAAAGCGATTATCCTAGCCTACTAAAAGAAATTCCAGATCCCCCTATTATATTATATTATAAAGGCAGAAAAGAATTATTAGAAAATCCCTGCATAGCCATTGTGGGTTCAAGAAAAACCTCTGCCTATGGAAGACAATTTTCAGAAAAAATTGCCAGAGACCTATCATATGCAGGGATCACTGTTGTGTCTGGACTTGCCATTGGAATAGATACCCTGGCCCACAAAAATGGGCTTTTAGGAAATGGGAGCACTATTGCTGTCTTGGGAACTGGTATTGATATAGATTATCCAGCACAAAATTTATCCCTAAAAAAAGAAATTATGGAGAAGGCGCTTGTAGTTAGTGAATTCCCTCCTTACACCCCCCCTTGTGCTGAAAATTTTCCTATAAGAAACAGGTTAATAAGTGGCCTGTCCCTCGGTGTAATAGTGGTTCAAGCAGCAAAAAAAAGTGGTAGTCTCATAACTGCTAGGTTTGCATTGGAGCAGAACAGGCTTGTGTTTTCTATTCCAGCCCCAGTTAATCAACCAGATTTTTATGGAAATAACCAGCTATTGAGAGATGGCGCCATATTGATCAGGGACTTAGATGATATTTTAAAAGAAATAGGACCTATTATCTCTCCTAAACTGAGTCTAAAAAATAATGCTACAAATGGAAAAAAAGAACTTAATAATTCTACAAAAAACGACTATGAACAAGGAGATCAAGGTAAGATAATTAAATTCCTTTTAGAGCATGAGGGTGCAACTATTGATGAAATGATAGAACAGATGGATATAGACGCATCAGATATAATGGCCACCTTGGTTCAACTGGAGATCTTAGGTAAGATAAACAAAGGTCCTGGCAACCAATATACACTAAATTAATGGGATATTAGTTATGCAAAAAATACCAGTAGATAAAGCAAAATCAGACATGGTCCTGGCCAAACCAGTACTTAGGGAAAATGGAACAGTATTAATCGCTGAAAATACAAAAATATCTAATAATATTATTTCCACTTTAAAGAAACAGGGAATAAAATTTATAGTGGTAAAGGGTTCTCCCCTAAATCTTGGAGACGGGGCATATGGATTTTCTATAAAAAAAAGACTAGATAGACTTGATTATTTATTCAGGAACCATAAAACTAATCCTTGGATGCAAAAAGTGAAAAAATTCTTTGAGGTATATTTTAAATATAAAATACAACAATCCCAAAAAATTGAGGAATAATCATTTATGAAGGACCTGATAGATGAAAGAAGGGGAAAGATATTATCTGTTAAGGACCTCCCTACTCTTCCACCAGTTTTAGAAGAAATAACAAAAATGATAGAGGACGAACATTCTACACCAAAACAAATAGCAGAGATTATATCTAAAGATCAGGTACTCTCGGCCAAGGTCCTCAAGATGGTCAATTCCCCAATTTATGGATTCCCCAGGCGAATAAACACTATTCAACATGCGCTTGTTTTATTGGGTTTTAATGTAATAAGGGGGATCATAATATCTACATCAGTGTTTGATGTAATGACCCAGTCCATGGTAGGCCTGTGGGAACACAGCCTAGCCTGTGCCACTACCTCAAAAATAATCGCTGAACAGACAGGTCTAAAAGATCCAGAAGAATTCGCAGTAACTGGCCTCCTCCACGACATAGGAAAGGTGGTTGTGGCATTACAATTGCCCGAAGAAAAACAAGAAATAGATAAATTAGTAAAAAATGAGGACATCCTTTATTTTAATGCAGAAAAAAAGGTCCTTGGATTTTCCCATGACCGGGTAAATGCCTGGTTAGCAGAACATTGGAACCTTCCCCTAAATATAAAAGAAGGACTCACATACCATCACAACCCAAGATTTGCAGAATTTCATCCAGAATTTGCCAATGTAGTACATATAGCTGATTTCATATGCAGGGTATTAGAACTAGGGAGTGGAGGAGATTCACAACTCCCTCTGCTTCAAAAAAAGGCTATCTTAGCTCTAGGAATTAATTTTAAAAAATTAGCAAACATAATGGATAAGGTATTAGAAGATATTATTGAAATTATAACATTCATACCAAAATAGATATTATATTATGTACACAAAACAAGATTTTTTTCTAATAACCCCTGACCAATCTCTAGAATCTTTGTTTAAGGAATTACTAGAGGAGCGAGGCAACATTCACACCTTTAATAGAGGTAGATCTGCAATTGACAGGATACTCCAGACCCCACCTTCCCTGATAATATTGGACATATTGGTATCTGATATATCTTATCTTGAAATGATAAAACTCATTAAAGGAGAAAATGTCTACCTCCAGATACCACTTATCCTGTGTCTGGAAAAAGATATACCTCAAGAGTTAATGGACATCCCTGCCATGGACTTAGATATTGACGACCTAATACTGAGGCCTATAAATAAAAAAGAGGCAATAATTAGGACCCAGATTACTATTTTAAAGGCATCTAAATTCTTAGATGCTAATCCCCTAACAAAGTTGCCTGGGAATACCACTATAATTCAAAAGATTCAAACACTAATAGATGCAAAAAGGGACTTTGCCCTTGGATACGTGGATTTGGATTTTTTTAAATCTTTTAATGACAAATATGGTTTTTCTAGGGGTGACGAGGTCCTGATGATGACTGCACGAATTATTGTAAATACAGTAAAGGACATATGTGGCACACAAGGATTTGTTGGGCATATTGGAGGCGATGATTTTGTTTTTACATCTCCCATAGAAAAGGCAGAAAGGATTTGCAAAGAGATTATAAAGAGTTTTGATGAAATCATACCATATTTTTATGATCCCCAAGACAAAAAACAGGGGTTTATAATTTCAAAAAATCGACAGGGAAAAACAGAAAGATTCCCATTAATGGCCATATCCATAGGTGTTGTGTTCAATATAGAAGGGAACTTAAAACATTATGGAGAGGCTTCTCAATTGGCAGTGAATTTAAAAAGATTGGCCAAATCCTCTCCAAAGAGCTCATACATATTAGACAGAAGGATACCCAAAAACTATGAATAAGCTCCTAGAGAGTTATATGGCATACCTAAAAGGGCAAAAGGCCATGTCTGAACATACCTGCAAATCATACTATACGGACCTAATTTCCTTTGAAGATTTTATTAGCTCTAAGTATGGAGTCAGTCTAAAACACCCAGAGGATATACTCCCAGATCACATTAAAGGTTTTTTAAAAAATCTACATATGCACGGTTTAAAAAAGACTAGCATATCCAGAAAACTCTCATCCCTTAGGAGTTTTTTTAGATTTTTAGAAAAAAAGCATAAAATCAAAAAGAACCCAATAATGGGAGTCCCAAACCCAAAAATTGGTAGACATAATCCAAGGGTCTTAAGCGTAGATCAAATAATAAAGTTCCTCTCTCAAAAAACAGACAACTCTCCCAAAGAATTGAGAGACAAGGCCATATTAGAACTTTTATACGGATCAGGGCTCAGGATAGGCGAGGCCCTGTCCTTAGACATAGATCATATAGACCTAAGTCAAAATACTATTAAAGTCATGGGTAAAGGGAACAAGGAAAGGATTGTACCCCTCACAGAAAAATCTAAACAGGCCATTATCAAATACTTAGAACAAAGAGGAGCATTTAACCCTGCACCAAGGGAAAAGGCCTTATTTCTTGGCATCAGAGGTAAGAGGCTTAACAGGAGACAGGCCATCAGGATAATAGAACACACATTAAAACAAGCTGGCATTCATTTTCATATCTCCCCCCATACTTTAAGACATAGTTTTGCTACTCATATGCTTGAAGGAGGGGCAGACCTTAGGACAGTACAAAAATTGTTAGGACATTCTAGGCTATCAACTACTCAACGCTATACTCATATTACCCTGGGGAAGATAACACAAATTTATGACATGGCCCATCCAAGGGCCAACACAAAAAAGAAATAACTACAAAATAACAATATACAGGGATAGGGGCTAAACAAAAAACTTTCTTTATTAAGAAACAAATTAACAAAAAATGGAGATTAATTAAAAATAAATGAAACTTTCATGGGAAAATGCTTTTTCTCTAGTGAATGGCTATAGGTGGGAAGACACTAATACCTTAAAAAAACCCACCTATTTTGATACACTGGAAAGTCTCCATAGATATTTAGATATTATTCACATCAAATTTTGTCTATTAAAACCTTTTTTTAAAGATCCTCAACACTATCCTTTGGTAAATTCTCAAGACCTACTTCCATCGTTTGAGCCATCTCTAGAAGAATATAGGGGCCTTCCTGGATTTAGCCTAGTGGTATTTAATAGACCCATTAGTTATTTTAATGAATGTTTTCAATTTGATCTCCTACATTGTATTGAAGATGCCATAACTGAGATAAATGGTCCTGCTACTCCCTTTGAACCTGCTATTGTACAACATAATCTCTCTTTGTTCCTCAGCCGGCTTCCAAGAAAATTACATGAAAAATTAAAAAAAGACACTGTGAGCAAGTTTATAACTAATATACTAACCTATCCCAAGCTCATCCCCTATATCTTAGAAATGGACAGGGCACATGTTATTGCAAAAAACACACAGGGAAAATTTTATTTTTCAGGTATATACGCATCTTTTCCCTCAGACCTTGATACAGAACTAAAAAAATTCGGCATAAGGATTGGAAAATTTCACCCTGGGGACAACAGACTCTATGAATTAAACAGGATATTTGTCTATCAATTTCTAATGGAATTATACGGATTTCCAATTGCCTCAGAAAGACGTACTTCATCAGCAATATTTGCAAGAAAACTCTTTAACATGGGAGAAGACTTCTTGATCAGGGTATTGGGGCAATCTGATAGGACCATCACTACCTTATATAGAATACCCAACTCTAGATACTATCCACGGGTAGATAAGATTGCCTTAGTCACACTTACAAAAAATCAAAGGGATATGATTATCCAACTGAAAAAACAAGGGCTTCTTGTATCTGAAGAACCACCATGTGTGATACTTAAGGTCTATTACAAACAACACAAATACGACCCCAATAATATAAGGACAGACAGGGCGTTGTCTGTGTTAAAACAAGAAATAATTCATCCAATTACTGGTGAACCATCAGGGGATTTTAATCTAATTAAGGATATTAATTTAATGACTTATGTATTAAACGATATTGTAAAAGGGGAATACACAGGAAAAGTAAAGTACAAGAGAAACGAAATCGTAGAAAATACTCGTACTCACAAAAATCGATTAAAATTTCTATACGCATGGTTACATAAACACCAGCGCAGGATCATAGGATATTCTGACGAATTTTATCACAACATTAGCAAGGTATTAGACAATTATTTGCTAAATCCCAAACATTATCAAATCTTTAAAAAAAATATAGATGTGTTTCAAGAAGTCTGGAAAGAATATAGTTATATTCAACAGGCCAGAAAGGTAAGGGTTTTAGAAGAACTATACCAAAGGACTTACAAAGGGAAAAAAATCGGATATTTAGAAGCTCTATTGAAAATAAAAGAAATATCCCAAGAATTCAAGTTTGACGCGGCAAACTATTTTGAAAATCTCATGGAACATGTAATTCACATATTAAACAATATAGTAAACGATAACTACCTTATTAAAAATTATATTAACAAGGACGAAGACTCTTTAACACCTTATGGAAGACAAATAAAAAAGGTCTATGGACAACTAGTTACCATACTAGACGACCTAAAAAAGATACTTCAGTCAAAGAAGCTCTCTACAGAGAAAAGTCCCATATATGGATAAAATTTACCAACCTAAAATCCCAAAAACTGCATATTGATAAAAAAGGAACAGAAGGCTAAAAGTTAAGAGCTAAAAATTTTCCCTTTTGTCATTCGCCCTTTGTCCTTAACCTTATATATACAATGAGTCAAAATTACTAAAAAAACGTAAATTTTTCACGTTTTTCATAGGAAAAACATATCAATTGGCCACCAACTCAACCAAGATCTTTAATTTATCCCCTGGATATATCCTTGCATCTTTTTTTAGATTATTCCAGGTGAGGAGTTGTGTAGTACTAACCCCAAACTTCCTGGCAATATTCCACAGGTTATCGCCTCTTCTAACACTATACAATATCTGCTTCATAACCTTTTTCGCAGTCTTCAATGAGCTAGAATCAGTTTTAGGGATATAGAGTTCCATCCCAGGTCTAAGCAAAGTCTTTCTATACAAATTATTGGCTACCCTCAAAGTAGATATGGGGACATTGAACTTCCTGGAGATCTTCCACAAGGAATCTCCTTTTTTTACTATGTAATTACCATGTCTAGCACTTAATCTTTTTTTAGACCTTCTATGAATATAAGATCTTTTAGCCACATATACCCTTCTGGTACTCCTAGGTATTAAAAGGGATCGACCTGGTCTGAGTAAATTTGAATAGGTCCTATTAATCTTTTTCAAGATATAGATAGGTACCCTAAACTTTCGAGACAACCGCCACCAGGAATCACCTACTTTGATCCTATATCTAACTAATCCCCCATAAGGATGGAGCTTCTTTGATAGGATCAGTTCTTTGGCCTTTGCCACCAACCTCTTGGGGACATATACCTGGGACATAACATCAGGCGGGGTTACATATCTCTTAAAGTGGGGATTTAGCTTTCTAAAAGCCCTCCATCTCATGCCCAATTTTTTTGCAAAAGTATAGAGATCTGTGCTCTGTTTTACAAACACCCTACCTGGGATCAATGATTTATCTACCCTAATTGGATGAAAACCCAAGGAATCTAAGTTCTTGATTATCTTTAAAATGGCCATAAACTTTGGTACATACATGCGCGTCTCTCTACGCAAATACCTTGGTTTGGCTATATGAAAAAAATCATTTTTCTTGCTCCTACGCAAGGCCTTCTGGACCTTACCTTCTCCTGCATTATATGCTGCTAGCACCAAGTACCAATCCCCAAACATCTTATATAGGTCTGTTAAATAATTGGCAGCTGCAATGGTGGACCTATATGGATCAAGCCTCTCATCCACCCACCAATTCACGGTAAGTCCGTACTTTCTGGCAGTGGCAGGCATAAATTGCCATAACCCAACTGCCCCTGCCCTGGAATAGGCCCTGGGATTAAATCCGCTCTCTGAAAAAGGCAAAAAGATTAAATCATCTGGTATATGATGTTCTCTAAAGACCTTTTGTATATATGGGATGTATGGCTCTGCCCTTTTAAGCCATCTTTGAAAGGTCCTTCTATTAATCTTTGCATAATAGTCAAAATATTGTCTTGTATATTTGGTATTTTTAAGAGTTAATTCAAAATGAAAAGGTTCTTTGTTTTTTCTAACTCTTTTCCCCCCTGTCTTTTGAGGGGTATTCTGAACTATTGTTTTATTTCTTTGAGCCTTCTCTAATCGTTCTATTTCCTGAGGAGAAATTATTACTTCTTTTTCTAATGGCTGGACACCTTCACTGGCGTCAATTATATTTCTATTTGTCTCCCTATAAATCCTGTTTGAACCTAGTTGCCTTTTTGTAGAATTTTGTGTAGGGATATTTTTTATGAGATTTGTTTTATCTTGCTCAGATAGTTTGACTTTTAAACCTGAAATCACACTACTACAAGAACACAAAAACATCAGCATTGATATTAGTAAAAATCTATTTCTAACCATTATCAAATTCCTCTCTTTAACAATTTTTTTTGCCTATGGATAATTCAATACTTACAGGTAAACAGGTAATCATAGAGCTTTTATCAAAAGCCCCAAGTAAGATAGAAAAAATATGGATACAAAAACATAGACATAAAGACGTTAAAAAAATATTAGAGCTTTGTCAAAATAATAAAGTCAAATATCAATTTGTACCGAGAGAGAAATTAGATAGTATAACCAGAGGAAGACATCAAGGTTTTGTTGCCAAGGTCTTCTCCCCTGGATTTCTTGAAACCTCTGAGATCTTATCTTTACTAGGTAAAGCACGGCTACCAATTATACTTGCCCTTGATCAAATACAAGATCAAGGCAATATTGGGGTAATTGCAAGGACCCTCTATTCCCTAGGTGGAGTAGGACTTGTAATCCCCAAATATCGCTCAGCACAACTAGGGGACAGGGCATTTAAGTCCTCATCAGGGGCCCTAGCCCATCTTCCTATTGCCAGGACCGTTAACTTAAAACACTTTCTCCAGTTGTCTCAAGACAAAGATTTACACTTCTACTATGCAGGTACAGACCAAAACTGCGCAGACTTATATAAAGCTGATATATATTTCCCTTTAATATTGGTCTTGGGAAATGAAGAAAAAGGTGTAAGGCCGTCTATAAAAAAAATGTGTCATCAAGGTCTAACTATCCCAATGCATGGAGGATTTGATTCCTTAAATGTAGCACAAGCAGGGGCAATTTTCATGGGTGAATTTTTAAGGAGGTGGCTCAATACCATACAATCTAAAAACAGTTGATTATTAGCTCTATCCTATTATATGAGGAATGCTTTCAAAAAGATGTCTTGTAAATTCTAGCATCTTATCCATTAACCATGGAAAAGAAAATAGTAAGGCCAGAAAGATCGCCAGGATCTTGGGGATAAAAGACAAAGTCATCTCCTGTATCTGAGTAGCAGCTTGAATAATACTTACTATTACACCAACTATCAGGCCTACCCCAAGCATGGGAAGAGACAAAAGCAAGGTAAGCTCAATTGCATTTTTGGCAAAACCTACCACAAAATCAGGGGTCATTTCTTTGCTCCTTTTTATCTAAAACTGGACACCAAACTCCCAACTAGTAGATCCCACCCATTTACTAATACAAACAAAAGTATCTTAAATGGGAGAGAGATCATCACAGGAGGAAGCATCATCATACCCATGGACAAAAGAATACTTGATACTACCATATCTATAATTAGAAATGGAATATATATAAGAAATCCTATCTCAAATGCAGTCTTTAATTCACTTATAATAAATGCTGGTATCAAAATAAAGGTTGGGACATCTTTCTTAGTTCTTGGACGCTTTAATTTTGCCACTGCAAAAAATAAAGACAGATCTTTTTCCCTTGTATTTCTGAACAAAAAGGCCCGTATGGGTTTTTCTGCTTGTTTTAAGGCCTGTTTAAAACTTATCTCTTCATTTAAATAAGGTTGAAGGGCATTTTTGTTTATACTCCTTCCAACAGGATACATTATTACAAAGGTCATAAATATGGCCAGGCTGATTAATACCTGATTTGGAGGCATTTGCTGAATACCCATCGCTTGTCTTAAAAATGAAAACACTATTATTATTCTAGTAAACGAGGTAATCGTCAAAATTATGGCTGGGGCAATGGAGAGTATCGTCAAAAGGAACAAGATCTCTAAAAGCACTGAGACCCTTCCTGGATCATTTGCATTCCCAGATAACTGAAGTTTTAAGATAGGAGGACTTAATTCTGCACAATATGAAGTAGTGACATAAAGACAACTAAGTATTAGAAGGATTATTAGAACTGATCTTTTTTTTAAAAATAGTCTCAAAATCCTGGCCATCTTCTAATGTTACCTCTTTTAATAGACTAATATTTGACTCGCTAAAGCCTATTAATAAAAGATTATTCAAAAATTGGACCAGGACTAGAGACTTTTTTGGGCCAAGACTCAAGGTCATAAGTACCTTTAATTTATCCTTCCCCATAGGTCCTAAGACCCGTGGTGAAAACCTCTTTAATACAAGCAACACCCCAATTAAGATTGCTATGAGCAAAAATAGTATCCCAAATACCTTTAAATATATAACCAAACTTTCACTACCCAAGTTGTTTCACCCTCTCCATTGGACTTATAATATCTGTTAGCCTTACACCATATTTCTCATTTATCACCACTGCTTCACCACGAGCCACTAACTTTCCATTCACCAATATCTCCAAAGGTTCTCCTGCAAGTTTATCCAATTCTATTACAGACCCCTGGCCAAGCTGAAGCAGGTCGTTTATAAGGAGCTTGCTCCTACCCAGTTCAGCAGAAACACTCAAAGGAATATCCAATATAAATTCAATATCCCTTTTTTCACCTGAATCCTGAGAGACCTCTCCTGTTATATCTTTAAATTGTACTTCCTGGGCCCTAAATGATTCTTTTTTTTCCTCTTTTTCCCTACTAAGATCTGCTCCTTCTTCTTCTGCTAAGGCCTTTGCCCACTCCTCTGCTAGCTTATCTTGATCTACCTCATCACCAGATCCTTTGGCAGACTCAGCACCTTTATCCTCTCCACTTGTTTCACCATCTTCCATTACCCCCTCTTCTGCTAGGGCCTTTGCCCATTCTTCTGCTAATTTTTCTTGATCCACTTGGTTTTTATCGGCCATACATCTACCCCTTTATATAAGTTTTTGGGATATATTTGGATTCAATAACTGATAATTTTCAATTTCCTTTGATATCAAAAGGGCCTTATTCCCTTTATATGCCCCAGGTTTACCCATAAATTTTGGGATACCTTCCACCTCTGCAATCAACTCATCGTCTACAAAGGTATCTAAAAGCAAAATATCTCCTACTTTGAGATTTAAGAGCTGACGAGGAGTTATTTCAGTAAAACCGAGATTTACAACTACCTCCACAGGTGTCTCTAGAAGTCTCTCTCTTATCCTTATTATCCAGGTTTGATCCACTTCTAACCTCTCTGATTGATATGAGGCATATAATTTTGACCTGATGGGTTCAATAGTTGCGTATGGAAGGCCAATAATCAAATTGCCTATTGCATTTTCCAACTCAACTTCAAAGGAAGCCACCACAATTACATCTCCTGGTGGAATAATTGAGGCAAATTGTGGATTTATTTCAGTCCGTTGAAACTCTACTTCAACTTCATGTACAGGTTTCCACGCACTCTGTAGTTCCTTTAACCCAATCTCCACCACCCTGTGGATTACTGCCTGCTCAATAGGAGTAAAATCTCTACCTTCTACCTTTGGTTGAGAGCCTGACCCACCAAAAAAATTCTCTATTAAAGCAAATACCAGTCTAGAGTCTATAATCAATAAGGCATTTCCACGTAATGGATTCATCTTAAAAATATTAATAGATGTTGGTACTGGCAAGGAGCGCATAAATTCACCAAACTTAATCATATCCACTGAAGTAGGATTAACATCCAACCTTTTTCTCATTATAGTGACAATGGCGTTGGAAAATTGCCTAGCAAATCTATCATTTATTATCTCAAGTACTGGCATCCTTCCGCGGATAATCCTATCCTGATTGGTGAGATCAAAGGGTACAACATCGCTCTCTTCTGCAACCTCCACCTCGGTCTCTACTTCCTCCCCTTGTAGGCCGCGGAGTAATGCATCTACTTCATCTTGGTTTAATATCTTACTCATAACCCTATACCAGTATATTTTTTTCTTATTCTATTTTTAGTCTAAATAAAAGGGTAAAAAAGTCAATTTATTGAACCAAAAACTCAGTAAAAAACACCCTTGTAACCAAAGGCTTTCCAAAAATCTGATTTAACCTTTGGGCTATTTCCATTTTTAATTCATACTTTTTTTGTAGTGAGGCCAAATCATCATAAGTCTTTGAAGATAAAAGCAAGATAAGGGCATCTTTTATCATTGGCATCTTTTTCTCAACAATAGCTCCAGGGTTCTTTCCCTTTACCTCAATTTCAATACTGATCTTCAAATACCTCCTCCCCAAGGGATCTGCAAGGTTTACCAAAATAGTTGGAAGTTCCACCAACTTTGCTTTCAATGGAGGATGGGTTTCTTCCCCTTCTTTACCCCCTTTTTGCTCTTTTCCACTCTCCTGGCTTTGAGTCTTTTCTTCTACTTTTGTATTCTCTTTTTTTGAAGAAAAAAACTTCTTATACGCAAAAAATCCACCCCCCCCTAGAAGTCCAAGTATCAAGACAAGGATAATAATTAATTTTAACTTTCCTGACTTTTTTTTCTCCTGTGCCTGTTCCTTGTTTTTATCTTCTTTTTTCTTTTTTGCCATCTTTATCCCCCTTAATTTCTCTATAAATATGTCTTAGAATGGGGTCTATTTTTTAATAGGATTTCTACCCTTCTGTTCCTGGCCCTATTTTCAGGGCTTGTATTTGGCACCATAGGTCTATCTGGGCCATATGCAGAAATAGAAACAAATCTAGGGTCCATACCCCTTGAAAGAAAGAAATCCAGCACAGACAAGGCCCTCAAATAAGATATCTGATAGTTTTTTTCCCTACTTCCTGTATCATCTGTATACCCAGAAATATTTACTGGCGCAGCAACCAATTGGATGAGATAGAGCACCTGTTTAAGTACTTTTTTTGCAAGTGGAGTAAGAAAAGTGCTACCTGTCTTAAAAAGGATCTTATCACTTAGCACAAGACAAACCCCCTCAGGTTTGTTTAATATTTTTATATCCTTTAAAAAATCTCCCCTATTTATGTCTTTTGGCAAGATCTCATCAGGGAACAATAGATCTTTTATCCTGTCTGGTCTTTCTAAAAGTTCCCATGGATTTTCTAACACCTCTCTGGCTATTTGTATCCTTGTAGGGATCTTCCCGGTATTATACGAGGTTAAAAAACCAACCTTTGCATTTAAACTTTGAAACGCCAGGGTAACCACCTCTTTATCTAAGGTGGACATACTAAGTAACAACACAAAAAAGGTCAAAAGCAAGGTCATCATATCTGAGAAAGTAACCAACCAAGCCTGGGAATCTCCTTTTGGTTCTTTTTTTTCTTTCCTGGCCATTTTTACCCATTTACGCTCATTACATTAATATTTTTTTAATCTTTAGTTCTAAAAATTATTTTCCCCCTGGTTCATTAATATAAAATTCAAACCCCTTATAAATAAGTCCTTTATTTTTCATCTGTTCCAATTGTCTAAACTTTCTAAGTTTATTGGGATTATGTAATATATAACTCCTTTTATCCAGGATAAAATCTACTCTCCTATTCTTTTTTCTACCTAACTTTGTATTATTCGAATATAGAGGATGATATTTACCAAATGCCTCAATCTTTATTTTCTCTGAAGGAACCCCTTTGCTAATTAAATACGAGTACACCCTAAGACACCTTCTAATAGATAATATCCAGGATGGATCAACTCCTAATAAATGATAAGTTTTCATCTCCTTTTCATATTTCCCTATTGCCTCGAACAAAGAGGTATGGCCTGCAATTAATACAGGATATTTTAAATTTTTTAATACAGGGGTAATCCTATCTAACAACCTCCTACCCTGTCCAGTTAATAGGCTAGTACCTTTTTGGAAAAGTATATCTGCATTCACTGAGAATATCTGAATATATTTGTTTTCCCTAAAATCCAAGTCCTTAGAAAAATCTTCCCATATAAGATTTTTAAGAGGTGACAAGTCCTTTGCCTCCATTGGACCAGGTTCTAATAGTTTAGGATTTTTTGAAACATTATACCCTAATATACTTAAATTCTCCTTTCCCATACCAAATGTTTCACTCAAAGAACCAATGGCCAAATGTTTTTTCTTTATATCTTGAAGAGAAGCCATGCTAAGTAGCAATACAAAGAACGTCAACAACAGGGTCATAACATCTGAAAAGGTAACAAGCCATTCCGGTGTCTCTTCCCCTCCACCTCCTCCATTTTTCTTTTTTTTTCTGGCCATGGCTATTCCTTTTGTTTTCTTTCCTTTGGAGGGATAAAACTATTTAGTTTTTCTTCAATTATTCTAGGATTTTCCCCCCTACAAATAGACAAAATCCCTTCTAGCATAAGTTCCCTTATCAGGACTTCTTCCTTGTGTCTTGTCCTGAGTTTCCCTGCCATGGGATTAAATACCAGGTTTGCAAGGATAGCACCATAAAAAGTAGTAATAAGGGCAACTGCCATGGAAGGCCCAATGGTACTGGGATCACTCATGGTCTGAAGCATTTGTATTAAACCAATAACTGTGCCTATCATGCCCATTGCTGGTGCAAAGGATCCCATGATGCTAACCACTTCTGCTCCTATTTCATGTCTTTCATCTAAATAATTTATCTCTGTCTCCAATATCTCCCTTATAACCTCTGGCTCCATGCCATCTACTGTTAATTGAAGTCCTTTTTTTAAATATTCATCTTCTATTTCTTTTAAAACAGGCTCTAATGAAAGTATACCCTCTTTCCTGGCCTTTTGTGCATATTCTAAAAACCTCTCAATTATCTCCGAAGGAGATGCAGCTTTATACAATATTGTATTTTTTATTACCCCTATCACACCAATAACATTTTTTAATGGATAATTTACAAGGGTTGCCCCAATAGTCCCTCCAAAAACTATAAGAGCTGAGGGAAAATTTAAAAATACCATGGGATTTCCGCCCATGACCAAAGAGGAAATTACCAGGCCAAAAGCAATAACTATTCCCAGGATGGTGGCAAGATCCATTTATCTTCCTCCAGAAAAACAAATAACAACTAATACCAATTCCAGTATATTTTTACCTTATCTTCATTACAATATATGTTTAATTATCCATTCCCCATTTTAAATTCTCAGTTGGTACACTTAATATTCTCTAGGCCCAAAAATATTTGTGCCAATTCTAACTAGAGTTGCGCCTTCTAAAATTGCCTGTTTAAAGTCTGAACTCATACCCATTGAAAGATGAGGCAAATCAATCCCTAGTTTTTGTTCCAAAGATTCCTTTAACCTCCTAAGTGTTGCAAAATATGGCCTTACTCTTTCAGGGTCTTCAAAATAAGGGGGCATACACATAAGGCCCATCAGCTCTAAATTATTAGTCAGGTCTAAAATATCTTCTACAAATTTGAATAAATCCTGTTCTAATACCCCGCCCTTTGTCTCTTCTTTGGCCACATTTACCTGAACAAGTATATCCAAGCCAATACCTAGATGGGCACATCTCTTGTCCAGTTCTTTAACAAATTTTATGGAGTCAACAGAATGTACCATAGAAAAATTTCCAGGCACATACTTGGCCTTATTTGACTGACACCGACCTATAAAATGAAACTGTATTTTCTGTTTATGTTCTTTTAGTTTTTCTACCTTGTCTAGTGCCTCCTGGATATAATTTTCACCAAATACTTTTTGGCCTGCTTCAATTGCCCATTGCACATATTCAATAGGTTGGTGTTTTGACACTGCCACAAGGGTTATGTCCTCCTCATCCCTTCCTGCCCTGTGCGTTGCTTCTATTATCTGAGACCTTATTTGTTCCAATCTTGTTAAGATATCCTCTTTTTTCATAGGATTAGAACTCCTTTGTGTAGAGGTTTGCTATAAACCTCTCATCTTCATTCCAACTATCCTTGACCTTTACCCATAACTGGAGATACACCTTGGTCCCCAAAAGATATTCCAGTTCCTCTCTTGCCTCAGTTCCTACCTCCTTTAATTTAGCCCCTTTATGTCCAATCACTATTTGTTTGTGATTCTTTTTTGCCACATAAATAGTAGCGTGTATCCTTGTAAGATTTTTTTCTCTGTCCTCCTCCCAATGCTCGATCTCAACTGCAACAGAATAAGGCAATTCCTTTTTTAATCTTAGAAATAATTTCTCCCTTATAATCTCTGCAGCCATAAATCTGAGTGGCACAGAGGATATTTGGTCTTCTGGAAAAAGTGGTGGACCTATTGGAAGCCTGTTTTTTATCTCTTCCAATAGCTCAAAAGTCATTTCCCCAGTAAGAGCAGAAATCAAAAATATATCTACTTGTGGAAAATATCTCTGGAGTTCATCTATTATTGGTAAAAATTTATTTTTGTCCCTTATTTTATCTATCTTATTTATGGCAATAATCAAGTTTTCCCTTTGATTTGTTAGTGGGTCCAATAGAGGAGAGATCTCTTTTTCTAGTAAAAATAACTTGTCCACGTATCTTGAGCCATCTAATAGTAATAATATTAGATCGGCCCCATGGAGTGCTTGCCATGCAGTTTCCACTAAAAACCTATTTAAGGTCTCATTGGACTTATGTATCCCTGGTGTGTCCAAGAAAACAATCTGACAATCATTTCTATGCAATATACCGTTAATCCTGTTCCTTGTGGTCTGTGGTTTAGGAGTTACAATGGAAATCTTCTGTCCCACATAAGAGTTAAGTAACGTGGATTTCCCAGCGTTTGGAGGCCCAACTAAGGCCACTATACCACATCTAAATTCCTTATCCTCTAAAATTTCATTCATAATTTGCTCCTTAATTGTATTTTATGCAAAATTTATGTCATACTTAATATTGAAGACATCATATTTCATACACCACCATGCTTATAGGCAAAATAATTTACCCTATATTTAAAAATAACCAATAACTATCCTATCTACAAAGTCAACTAATTAGCCATAGGACATAACAGATTAATAATAAATACTTAAATTTTGCTTGCACAAAATTTTGACTCCATGTATAGGCACTTCTATTATGAAAAAAGATTTAATCATTGTGGAATCACCTGCCAAGGTCAAAACAATAAAAAAAATAGTAGGAAACCATTACCTAGTTGAGGCCACGGTTGGACATATAAGGGACCTCCCAACAAATTCCCTTGGTGTGGACGAAAAAAATAATTTTAAGCCAACATATGTAATTCTTCCAGGTAAAGAAAAGTTAGTAAAAAAATTACAACAAATTGCAAAAAAAGCCAACCAAGTCTTACTTGCCCCTGACCCTGATAGGGAAGGAGAAGCCATTGCCTGGCATGTAGCAGAACTTTTAAAGGACGTGAATCCAAACTACAAAAGGATTCAGTTCAATGAAATCACACCCTCTGCTATAAGATCCGCCCTTGAGCAACTAAGAGACTTGGATGGGAATCTATTCAATTCCCAACAAGCCAGGAGGGTATTGGATAGACTTGTAGGATACAAGATATCCCCTATACTCTGGAAAAAAGTAAAAAGAGGTATCTCTGCTGGTAGGGTCCAATCTGTTGCCCTTAGACTTGTGGTGGAAAGGGAAAAAGAAAGACAGGCTTTTGTTCCCAAAGAATATTGGATGTTTAAGGCCCATCTGAAAAATAAGACTCAAGATAAATTAATAGCTGAGTTGTGGAAAATAAATTCCAAAAAGGCCAATGTCCCTAATGAGAAGAAGGCCAAAGACCTGGAACAAACAATTGAAAAGGCCGATTTCAAAGTTATAGATGTTATTGAAAAGGAGAGGACAAAGGCACCAAGACCCCCTTTTATTACCTCCACCTTGCAACAAGAATGCAATAATAGACTGGGCTATTCCACTAAAAAAGTCATGACCATTGCCCAGCACCTATATGAGGGCATGGAACTGGGACCAAAGGGTACCCACGCACTAATTACATACATGAGGACAGATTCAGTGAGGGTGGCCAAGGAGGCACAAGTAAATGCAAAAAAATGGATCTTAGAAAACCTTGGCAAGGAATACCTTCCTCCACGGATAAGGAATTACAAGACCAAATCCTCTTCTCAGGATGCACATGAGGCCATACGTCCAGTAGAGGTGTCTATCACCCCAGAAGAGGTCAAGGGTTTTATACCAAAAGACCATTACATGGTATATAAGCTCATCTGGGAGAGGTTCATGGCATCCCAAATGGCCAGTGCCAGGGTATGGGACACAGAGATTATAGTTCAGGCAGAAAATACCCTGTGGAGGACAAAGGGAGAAAGGCTTTTATTTGAAGGATATTTAAAGATATATCCCTATTCTTCAAAAAAAGACCTACTCTTACCCCAAGTAAACAAAGGTGAAATACTGAAATTAATAAAACTAGAAAAAGAACAAAAGTTTACTACCCCTCCCTCTAGATACACTGAGGCGTCTTTGGTCAAAAAAATGGAAGAAAATGGTATTGGCAGGCCCTCCACCTATGCCCAGGTAGTTTCTACCTTAAAAGAAAGAGAATATGTTGAGATGGAAAATAGATATTTCATCCCAACAGAGCTTGGTACTGTGGTTAGCGACCTGTTGGTAAAACATTTCCCTGAACTCATGGACACCAAGTTTACAGCTGACATGGAAATGAAGTTGGACAAGGTAGCAGAAGGGGCATTGGACTGGACTCTTTTACTCAAGGACTTTGCCAAATACCTTTACCCTGCCTTAGAAAAGGCATTAAATGAAATGGAACAAGTAAAAAAAGGTAGGGTTACCAATATTATTTGTGAAAAATGTGGTGCCCCTATGGTAATAAAATTTGGCAGAAATGGAGAATTCCTTGCTTGTAGCTCTTACCCTGAATGTAAAAATACAAAAAATTTTAAAAGGGATGAAAAAGGAGATATTAAGATAATAGAAGAATCCCCAAAACAGGAAACTGTGGTAGGGACCTGTACTGAATGTGGTGGAGACTTGATAGTAAAATTTTCCAAAAGGGGCGGAAGGTTCATAGCATGCAAAAACTATCCAAAGTGCAAATACACACAACCCTACTCAACACATGTAAAGTGTCCCATTGAGGGATGTGACGGAGAAATAGTGGAAAAGACTACAAAAAAAGGAAAGGTTTTTTATGCTTGTAATAGATACCCAAAATGTAAATTTGCAATCTGGAACCCACCAATAGCCAAAGAATGTCCAGAGTGCGGATTTAAGATCTTAGAGATAAAGCATACCAAATCAAGGGGCAAATTTCTTGCCTGTCCTCAAAAGGATTGTAAATTTTGGGAAAAAATAGAGGAAGTAGACGATGAATAAAATCAAGGCCATTCAATTAATTGGCAATAAAAACTCGGGAAAAACTACCCTAGCAATTCAATTGACTGAGATATTTAAACAAAAGGGCTTAAAGGTGGGGTGTATAAAATATACCCACCATTGTCTGGACAGAATAGACTCTGATACTGATAAACTCAGTAAAAATGCACATATAGTAGTTGGCATCTCCAAGGATTCCAGTGAGATAATCTTTGCTCACAGGAAAAAATTTTTAGACACTATCTCATATCTTGATGTTGACATATTGATAATAGAGGGGGGAAAACATGAAATAGACTTTTTGCCCAAAATAGTTGTTGGGAATTCCCAAGAAGAGATAGACAAATTAAGGGACGAACTCACTATCTCAGTGTATTCTCCTTCTTGTAAGGAACAAGGGACAAAGGAAGAACTATTAAAACTCGCCCAATTGATCCTTGACAAGGGATTTTTTCTCCCTGGTATAAATTGTCAGATGTGCGGTGAAAACTCATGCAGGGAAATGGGGATTAAGATATTAAAAGACCAGGCAAGGCCCTCAGATTGTTCTACACTCCATAGGGGCAAGGTAAAAGTAGAAATAGACGGCAAACCCATGTCCTTAAACCCATTTCTAAATGATATAATTTCATCTACCATCTATGGGCTCTTATCTCCTTTAAAAGGCTTTCATAAAGGAGAGATAAAAATTAAAATCAAAGGATAGCTATATACTTTTATCGTTTAAAACCTGATATTTTGGGAGAGAGATGTTTTTTAAGACCATTTCAGTTAAAGAGTTCTATAACTTGTTTTTGGAATTTGAACCAATTAAAGAGACCATGGACATCCATGTGTTTGATGGCCTGGACATGGTAATTGCAGAGCAATGCATAGCAAAAGAGGACTTTCCTCCCTTTGTGCGTGCCTGTATGGATGGATATGCAGTAATTGCAAAAGACACCTTTGGGGCCAGTGAATCTAATCCCGTTTATCTAAAGGTAGTTGGATCTATTGATATTGATAAGGTCCCAGGGTTTGAAATAAACAGCCAAGAATGTGCCAGGATAGTAACTGGTGCTCCCCTGCCCAAAGGGGCTGACGCAGTTGCAATGATAGAGTACACAGAAGAGATATCAGAAGATGAGATTGAACTTAGGTGCACCCTGTCACCTGGAGACAATTTAATACTTCAAGGAGAAGATTATAAAAAAGGAGATGTCTTGTTAGATAAGGGGACTATTGTGAGACCCCAAGAAATTGGGATTTTAATGGAATTCGGTATAACTAGAGTTAAGATGTATAGACCAGTGAAAGTTGGTATTATAAGCACAGGTAATGAAATAGTAAGTCCCTCTACTGATCCCCTTCCCTTAGGAAAGATAAGGGATGTTAATTCTTATACCTTGGGTGCAATGATAAAAAAACATAGATTCCATCCAATTATCTATGATATCGTCCCTGACCAAAAAAAATCCCTTATAAGGTCCATTTCAAAGGCATTAAAAGAATGTGATGTGGTATTGATCTCTGGGGGGAGTTCAATTGGTATTAAGGACTTAACAGAAGAGGCCATTACATCATTCAAAGATAGTCATATACTGTGTCATGGGGTAGGGATCAGTCCTGGTAAACCAACTATTCTGGCAAGAATTGGTAATACACCAGTGATAGGCCTACCTGGTCAGGTTACCTCTGCCCAAGTAGTCATGCACATACTTATATTGCCTTTTTTAAGGTATTTATCAAATAATAAGAGTTATATGTCAAGATATTATTTCCCATACATCAATGCATATTTAACCCACAACGTACCTTCTAAAAGGGGCAGGGAAGAATATATCAGGATAAATATTTGTTATGAAAAAGACAAAATACTTGCCAAACCTATATTTTCAAAATCTGGTTTAATCAAGAGCCTGGTTAAGGCCCAGGGATTTTTAAAAATCCCTGCATCCAGTGAAGGCGTCCTCAAAGGCACACAGGTAGAGGTACTTCTAATATAGGGACCCTTAAAAGCAGCATCTAGAGACCAATTTAATTGAATAAGCTCATAACATACCTTCTTTTTTTAAGGTCATAAAAATCGATGTCGCTGTATAATCAACTATTTTTTTTGGTGTAAATAAAAGGTCCTTCCCTCTAATCCTTTTTATTTTTTCCGACAAATTATATATCATTTCATAAAAAGAAAGCTCCCCCTTTTTTTGGGTCAAAACCTCCTCTAATCTTTTTTGAGATTTTAATTTTATAAAAAAAATATCATATTTAAATTCATATAGATTATTAGGATTTGGATATATCAAAAATGTCAAAAGATAATTGCTCTTAATTATATTTTGGATTTCACTATTCGTTAATCTAAGTTTATATATCCATTTTGATCTAGCAATCCATTGAGCATAATCCAATGTACCAGTATTTGGATCGTATAAAATTTTATTACTGACCTTATATATTTTTTGAGGATTACCCTTGTGATAATCTACAACAGTCCATCCTGATCTCTTTAAATAATCTTCTAATTTAAAGGCAATTGATTTCTTTAGCTTCAATATATTATACCACTCTTCAAAGTAACGAGGAACCATCCAAAGCCATACATTGGTATCCACAAAAATTGTTTTATTCGACTCTAAGCTAATATCTAATGGTGTGAGTTCTGGATAATGGGCACACCCAACAAAATTCCCAATAAGGGAAAACATAAATACACAGTACAAAACTCTTTTAAACTTCTTTTGTAAAATCATAGGAATTGCCTCTTATAATAGGCTTGCCAATATCCTTGAGATCTCATCAACCATAGCATCCCTACAATCTTTCCATTTTAAGTTTGCCTTTTTTGCCCTGGTCAAGGCCTGAAATCTATATTTAATCCAATTTGTTGAGCCTTGCATCCTATATTTTTGTTCCACATTCCCAACCTTCTGGGTACTAGTTATTTGAGTTTGAACCTTAACTCTCTTTCTTTCCTTTACCTGAATATCAGTAACAATAGTTAAATAGCCAAGCTTTACCCACGAATCTACTGTAAGAGATGAGGCCCCACTCAAAATCCCTCCAATCAACGCACCAGCAAGCACATCCCTAGAATTTCCCCCTAACATTCCTCCAGCCATGGCCCCTACTCCTCCACCAGTAATCGCAGCGCCTGCACTGTCCACACCTTTTACCTCCCTTGCAGGGATATCATTTTTGGTTATGTTCACTATCTTTGCTTGAACTACCCAGTCAGCCATATTTGGATCATTTACAATTTTAAATCCCCTCTTTTGATATTTTTGGATAACTAAATTATTTATCTGGTCTAACTCTTTATAATTACTAAAATTTTTAATATCTATAAAAACCTTTTGTCCTGGATGTGAATCAAAAAAAGGGACATTGTCTAAATTAGAAACTACCTGGACCTTTGAGTTTTCCATAGCAACCTCTAATCCAGCGCATCCTCCTAAAAAAAACAAACACATCATATAGACACAAATTATTTTTTTAATTCTCATATTATTTTCCCCTTATTTAATTTATATTCTTTGATTAAATTCAAGACCATTTAAAACAGGAATTTTTTAATAGAGGGTTCCAAAGTGCGTAGAGGATGTTATATTAATAGTTTAAGCCGGCAAAGGGATTTGAACCCTTGGCCTGCTGATTACGAATCAGCTGCTCTACCACTGAGCTATGCCGGCAAATTCAAGATAATCAAAGGAATACATGATTTTTTTTAAAAAGTAAATAAGGGAATTTAGGGGTAATTGGGCGCACTTTTGCACCCAATTTGCACCCAGGAAAAATTATTTGCAAACAACTTCAAAACTTCCTTTTTCTTTAGGGAAGGAACAAGTGGTGGATACAACTCCATTGGAAAATTCATGTTTTGATTCCAAATGATCACCTACCACAAAATAGTAGTTATTGTCGTCGCAGGTTATAGTAAGTAAATCTGTTTCTGTGTCGCAAGAAACGGGAGAGCATTGCCCATTTTCTGCAAACTTTGCTACTAAATTAGTTAAACAATATTCAAGTTGGCTTTTTATTTTTGCAATTAAGGTTATTTTTGCTGCTCTTTTAGCAACCTCTTCAAATTCATCTTTGTTAATTCTCTTCAAAATGCTCTCTTCCGACGAACCTGGCTTTTTTAACTTCATTTTGTCGTTTCCTAAGAAAGATACTTCTAATATAATTGATTGGCCTTTTATCGTAATTTCTATATTATTATCATTTAAAAATTTATAACTTGCAACATGCTGCTGTTCTTCTCCAGCGACAGGTCTTAAAATGGCCTTATTACCTTTCAAAAAAGCCATCGAATAAGTATTATCTTTGGTGGATTCCCAATAACCGATTATTTTATCTTTGGGGTTAGAACATGACATACAAATCAGCAAAAATGCAAGTAATAATATACATAATCCAAAACGCTTCATTTTTATACCTCCTTTATTGTATTTTTTTTTAAATAGTTTTTTTATATTCTTTTTTAAAACACAAAGTCAAGGAGATTGATGTAAGCTTTCAAACAAAGTAAGAAAATTTTTATTTTGAGAAATGATTTGGGGATTAGATTTCAAATTCGTAATAGCTCACAGAAGGAGCTTTTGAGATTATTACGCCATTTTTAACTAATACTTTGTCTCCACTTTGATAGTTATTTCCTTTTACCTTCATTGTTCCTCCTGCGGGCGTGGAGACAATGCTTGTTCCCTCTTGTTCATTTATTTGTTGTATAGTGCCAACAAAGGAGTATTCTTCTAAAAGGATTCTTTTAAACTCTTGCAATACTGAATTTACACCCATCGTAATACCTCCAGCATTTGGCCTATTTTTATATCCTCTCCAATTGTCGCATCAATTTTTATTGCTGTAACAATACCCTTGTGGGCTTCTCCATCTAATGAAAATTGTAGTATATCTCCTATATTAAGCAGGCCTATCCCTTCCTCTAGGGTGAGGGGGATAACTATATTGCTTTTGTAATAAGGTCCTGACCTTTTGGAGAGTTCTGTTCTTCCCCTTTCAATTAGCAGGGTTGTATCTGTGAACAAATCATCTGTTATTTGGTCAAAACATGGCGCTCCATTGGTTCCAGCTCTTTTTACTAATGCTGCCACTCCTCCTGCTGTAGTCCCCTGGAGTCTGCATCCAAGATACGATATTTGAGGAACAAATTCTTGGGATAGGGAAAGGACGGCGTGTTCTGGGACAGAGACATTTGGAGTAGCACCAGCCATATTCCAGCTAGATACTTTGAACCTTTTGAAAATATGGATTTTTTTCTCATTAGCGTCTCCAAAGAGTATTGCGTCCTGAGCTTGGACTATCCTCAGTATAGCTCTTATGGGAGTGGCGTAGATAGAAAAAGCTCCGCCTTTAATTATCCAATCAACAATTTGCCAGTCTAAGGTCCAGCCTGTGTTTTGTAAAATTTCTTCTATTAATTGTTTGGCTGATGTATCTGAGGAGAAGAAGTAATCCTTTTTGGCGTAGTAGGGTTCATCAAGTTCGGCTATTAGACCTCTGCCCTGAACCAAAAAAGAATTAGAACCAAAACTGTAAACTTCATTCCACCGTTCAACAAAAAAATGCCAGCTATAACCATTTATAGTAGCTATTAATTCAGAAGGTTGCCCATTTTGAGGCTTAATATAATCCAGGTTGTTCCTCCCGAGAAGTTGAAAGCTTATTTGCCAACACCAACTATTCCAATCCAAGCTAATACTAATTTGTGAAGCTGGAATATTTATGTTATCACTTGCTCTTTTTATGTTTGCTGTGGCAGTCATAATGTAACTCCTTTTTGGCCATATGTTAGAGACATTATGCCATTTATATATGTAGTTATGCACAATTCCAGCAGTATAACTCCATTTTTCACAAACCATGTCATAGTTATTGCTCCTAAAAGCAAAAACCCACCCTGTTTCTGTATTTGCCTTAATCTTTGAGTCTGTTTTTATATCCTGTGTTGTAAATGTAATCATAGGGCTACCAATCTTTGTTCTTCAAATAGAGCTGGTGTTTTGTAAAGCGCAGGCCTCAGAGTTGTGCTTTTGGGAAACAGTTGCCCTTTAATTTTTTGTTTTGGGATCTTTAATATTCTCGCCTGAACCTTTTTGTCTAAGTTAAAACTAGGATATATAGGCGGTTTATAACGCCTTTTGCATATAACAAGAAATTCCCCTCCCCAGGGGATGGTTTCTTTTCTATCATGCGGGAAACAATTTGGAATACAAAGGGAAAGATATCTATCTATTACATTTGCTTTCCCCCACATGCTTTCCTCAAAAATATCCTTGGCAAGTGGGTCATGTGACAATAATAAAAGAGACAAGTCTCTTGCCAATAAGTTGTTGTTTAAAAAGGTTTTAAGGCTATCTAAAGCATATGTAATGCATGTTTTTAAATCATCTTTTTTATCCAACTTAAAATGTGTTTCATCAGTAACAAGTTTATTTTGACAGTCTATCCTCCTTTTCTCCCCCCACCTTATTATGTTTCTACCAAGAAGATAATTACCATTTTTCGTTTTTGTATTATGTGTTCTATCTAAATCAAATCCTTCTCTCCATTTAACTTGTTCCTTTTTATCTTTCTTTCTTCCATTTTTAAATAAAACCCCTTTAAATAAGGCATTTCTACTCGGTAAATCCCAATCTGGCATATTCCCTATAGAAGTTCTAGACAACCATGTCTTAAGCCGTTGATCTGTTATTTTGAAAGCAGCAGGGTTTGTGAATAACAGAGGAGAGGTTGTGTTGGTTTTTGCTTTATAGTCTGTAGAAATGAAACGATAGATTATTATAAACTCTGGCTTTGTTAGCTTCTCTCTGCTTTTAAGGGATTTGGCATAAAAGAAAATTGTGTTAAAAAAAGACGAAGAAGTGCTCCTTGAAGGTAATAGAATGCTTTTTGAATAAAAGCAGTTTTTTTGAAATAAAAATCCATGAGGATACAGTTTTGTGGATTTGGGGTATAGGTATCCAGTTGTCATTGTATTATATCCAGCCATGCACCAGCTATATCAGCATCTCCGTTGTATTCCCCTTCATATGTAGAAACAAAAAGTACCTTATCTCCAGGTTGAGCTGCTATGGACATAGTGAATCCCCCATTTGTATCAGAAGTTGCACTTCCTAACAGATCTCCTGATCCTTTATCAAATGCCCATATCTTGCATGATATACCTGATATAACTTCTCCATTTTTATCGTATAAAGTACCAGAAACTGTTGAGGTTTTTTCTTCTTTTCCAAAGGTAAATACTGAAGGATTATCCAAGAATTTTACTTGGTCGGGGGTGAGTGCATAATTAAAGATGCGGACTTGGTCGATTATACCTGTAAAACCACTTGAATAACTCGCAGCTATATTTTCTCCAGTATTAGCATAATACTGGCCATTATAATAAACTGCTCCGCTTATATCTCCTTCTGCCACGATATTTCCATCTAAATAAACTATTGCATTACCATTATGATCCATAACAACAACATAATGATGAAAGTGGCTCATATCGGGTTCTGTAAACGTAACCTGTTTTGCAGACCAGTTACTTAAGGCTTTAAATATTTGATTAGTTAAAATAGCCCAACCTGTTGCATATCCATTAGTATCGCCGTAATAATCTGATTGTATAATTACTCCAGAACCTTTTATCCAACCAGAAAATGTAAAAACAATTTTATCTCTTGTAACAGTACCATCTAAATGAATCCCTGCATTGTAACTATTTAGCCCCATTGTTGATCCATAAAACTTGGCACCTTGTCCAAACTTCCCAGTATCATATTGTTCTGTCCCATGCCAAATCCCATTATGACTTCCTGATAAATCATATGCATTACCATTAAAAGGGTAGAAAGCAACCTGGGTATCACCGAATACATCTGTATAACTTGATTGTCCATCGGAAGCTGCTGTTTTACCATAATACATATAAATAGTAGTATCACTATTACTTGAAACAAGAGGTATCTTCACATAAATTTCTGCTTCTTGAGCGTTACTGTCATATCTAACCCTATAATAGTTGAGTAAAGTCTCTCCATCTCCATTAGTGAATCTAACATCCCAACCGTCATTTCTTGCTTTACCAAAATCAAAATTATTACTATCTAATTTTACAAGATAGCTAAAATTTGTTACATCTGCACTAGTAATTCCAGCAGGTATTGTTAATGCTTTTCTATAAAGCCATCCGCTCAGCCAACCCATTTTATACCCCCGATGGTTGTTCTATTTCAAAATCAAATGTTGTTATCTTGGCCTGTGCACCAGCTTCAAAATTCTGTGCACTTGTTGGGATAGTAACCAGAAGCAACTCTTTTGTATCTGTTCTTAAAAGAGCAGCGCATCTGCCAACCCCTGTTTTGTAAATCAAAATATCTGATTTCTCTGCAACACTTATCTTTCGTCCTCCATTTAACCCGTGATCAAGTGTTAAATCTCCGCTTGCAATGTCTGTTGAGCATAAGGAAAAATTTTGTCTTGCTTCCCATGTTACTGTTCCGTCAGTTGCTGTCTCTCCATCATTTGTGGGCCATGCTGGCTCTTCTGTCCCGCTTGTTCCTGCCTGTGTGCATATATACACAAAGCCATTTCTATCAATAGGTCTTACTATATCCCCTACATTATAACTCGTAGAGGCCTGCCATTCTGATGGATCGCAGGCCTGAGCATAACAGGTCGGCAGGGTTTCACAAACAACCAGCTTGTTCCCCTGCATAATATAATTCATGCCATTGTCTAAAGCAGAATCTGAAGCAAATTTTCTCAAACAGATCCATCTAACAGTTCCATCTACTACTGTATCAAGTTGATTTGTAGGCCATGTGGGTTCTTCTGTTCCGCTTGTTCCTGCAACAATACATTTATATATGCAATAATTGTCATTTGTTGGTCTAACCAAATCTCCTTTATTATAAGTTTCTTGTGATTGCCATGTATCTATCATAGGCCCTCTCCTAAGTTTATAGTAGTTTTTACCAGAACAGGGGTTATGTAATCGTGTACCTGGGCATCAAATATCTTTGTGTCGTCTATTGCCAACACCATAAATCTATTTTGTATTTCTTTTAAGCGAAACAACTCTCTAGCTATTCTCCAGAACCACATGCCATCCTTATTAGAATATCTTATTGCCATCCGTCGTAGATTTCTTCTATCTAAAATAGCAATTCTCTTTGTTGCGGGTTTGCCATTAACCTTCACCTCTCCTCTTATCTCAAGCCAGGTCTTCTCAAGTTTTTTGCTAACCTGCTGCATCCCTATTTCATAGATCATAAAGTCCACCAGTTTTGAGTATCTAAAAAAATAATTCCTTTTTGAGTATGCATTGCAATATATTCATGGCCTTCCACAACACAATTTTTTATTGTGTCATCTATAATCCCGCTTCTATAGGCAATATTTGCAGTACTCATAAGGTCTATACCGTTGTGTCCAAACACTGTGAGCCCAGGCAATTTCCCCCTGGGATAACCACCAGATTCACAAAAAAATGGTTTTTCCCGAAAGACTGCTCCGTTGTAAGGATAAGAGACCGGGCTTTCCAAATTTCCAAACCAGCTATCAGTCCCTATGTTATTTTTTGTTGCAGAAAATCCCCCGCAGGGACCAGTTCCATTTCTGTCCTTTAAAAAATACAGAAGCCCACTGTCATACCCACACACAGGTGTAATAACTTGCTCCTCGCTACTTTTTTTTACCCCTGTAATAGCGAAGTTATACAAATCACCAGAAATTAAAGAGATGAAGTCTCCAAAGAAGTAAACCTGGTTAATATTTCTGTCATATCCTGCATCTATTTTGAGATAAAAACATCTCTCATCTGCGATCAATGCATAAGGGATATTACCACTAACGTCATATCTAATAAACACAGGTAGTGTTGGGTTTACACATTCTCCATCAATAACTGACTCACATGCTTTGATTAATTGCCAGCCTTCCTGGTCAAAAGCAGACCATAAAAAGGCCGTTTGAGTTTGGTTTCTAAAAACACAGATGTCTTCTGCCTGGTCTTCATATTCTAAAGTCCATCCAGCAGCAGCCTTTGCACCATATCCATCAACCAGAACAGATTTCAAAACCGCATTAAAACTTCCTTTTTGCTGAGTTAAAGGCTGTGTTCCATAATCAGAAGATTTATATATCTGCATTAGTCTGCATCTCCTCTGATCTGTATTCTAAAATTATCATCCTCTGCTGTTGAATCTCCAATGAGGATTGTTCTAACGAACCACATAGGAAAATGTGCAGCGGTTGTATTAAATCTGAGGACGTTATTTGTTGCCCACCCAGAACCCCATCCTGTGGCTCTGATTGTAAAATAAGGAGCTCCTGTAGCTGGATTTATAGGAGCGCAGTCTTCACTTGTGCTTCCAGTTGCAATTTCTCCAACCTTTCCCCCAACAACCTTAAACTCTGTGCTCGAAGTAAAAATAATCGCCCATCTTTCTGCGATAGCTCCTTTATTTGTTGTTTCAATAGGATAATGGACAAGATCATAATTAGCTGTGCAGGGATCTCCTATTAGGCTATCGCTCCACTGGCCTGTCCAGTTCTTTTGATCAAAGACATTATAGACGCTTGCGTATAAATCTCCCATAAGCAAAGCAGAAGAGACATATGTAAAATCTGTGTCATAATCATGCTCTATTGGCTGGATTAGCTTTATTGTGCCGTCTATTTGAACATCTGTTGCAAGTCGCATGTCCTCCCTTCTATGATATGCAATAAGTGGCTGTGTGTATTCAGAAAGGTCAAGTGGGTCAGACATGGTTATAATGCCATTTATCAAATCAACAGAATACCATCTTTTATCCACATATTTGCCGTCCTGGTCAAATATATCCACATAACTTAAGTCTCCTCTTGGTAAAGAAATAGATTGTCCTGCTGAGAGATTATCAGGCAGGGTATATTCCTGTGTGTTGTGGATTACTATCACATCCCCTTTTCTAAAGATTGGGACCCTTCCATCTGTGGGGAGTCGCAGGGGATTTAAGCCAAGAATGGAAGGGTCTAAGGGAACATATTCTATTGCAACAGCGTTATATTTTATGCTTTCTGCAAAAACAGGAATAGGCTTTAAAACATTGCCCCCTAAGACTCTGCTCTCGTCATACCAATCCTGAGACTGGGCATTTGCATCGTCTGGTACCCACTCTCCAAATTGAACAGAGACTATTCCAGTTTGATAGTCTATATGTCCATAGGCGCCATTTCCGTTTATTTCCCCTGAATTGTCTGCTAAAACGCTTACCTGCTCCCCTGTATCAATGCGTTGGAACAAAAGCTGAAAACTTCCAACCTGTATGGGAGATGCATTAGTTGTAAAGCTAATGTCAAAGGTTGAGATGTCTGTTGGAATAAACAAACCCCCTTCAACCACTAGTTCTGTATTGGCATCTCCGCTCTGCCAATCAGAAAACACTACAACTGCGCCGGTATAATCAAATTGTCCAACCTCATACCCCCATTCCCCTGTTGCTGGATTGTTTCTCGCATATAGTTTGCCCGAAACATCCACAACCATCTGTCCGTTAAAATTAAAGAGCAAACTGCCAGGGATAATGGTCTCTGTGGCAATTTCTTTTATTTCAACTTTTAACTGATAGGTTGTTATCTCTTCTGCATGGGTTGTTGTTGTGGACGCATCTGCATAAGTAAACTGGAACTTGTTGGTATCTCCAGAAAACACATCAGCACTAAATTCTACCTCAACCTGTTCTTTTTTCTTAGTAGTCCACTTTTTTGCCTGTACCCATCCTGTTTTTATACCTGCGTCTTGTGTTAATTTATAGGTTTTCCGTGAAAAAGTTTTTGAAAACGTTACAACCCCATTTATGTAGTCAATAGAACTGTTTGGATCCCCATAAAACTTGCCATTCCCATCGTCTTGTAAAACTATCTTATAGACAAGAGGATCGTAACTTTCATGATATTCATAGACCTTTGAATACGCTGTCCCTTCTCCCTGATAGCCTGAGTAATCAAAATTAGGGACTCCAGATAAAAAGGACAACATCAGGGTCCCTTCAATAAACCCCCCTCCCAGGTTTGCTGTTAGGGTCCCATCTCCATTATCTGTAAGTTCAGTAATAGTCAGTTCTTTAGATTTAGTTTGTTGCGTTTCTGTATATTCAATATTTATTGATGTCCCTATGTCTGGCAAATACTTTGGGATTAGCTTTATTTTCTTATCTGGATAATTTATCTCTCCACTTCCCTCTCCTTGAAGTAATCCATTTGCATTATCCGTAACCGTTTTTGTCCCCCCATTTGCAAGGTATGTAATAGTTAAACTCCCTGGCTTAATGGGATATTGAAGAGTTATTTCTATATAAGGTTTTTGTGTGGTAAATTCCGATTTTGTAAGATAGTGGATGTTGGAACCCCAACTGAATAATACCTCTGTATTTACATCAGGGAGTGCCCCAAGAGAAACAGTCAAAGCTCCTGTTTGATAGTCTATGGTGCCACTGCCATAAGAAGGAGATGACCCCGCAATTGTGCCATCCCCCTGATCTGTTAATGTGTACCAGTTCCCTTGTGCCCGATATTGTATTTTCACCGAACCTGCAACGGGATAAGGCAATAATGTAATTGCAAATGTGGCTGTTTGTGTCTCAAGGGTGATTTTTTTTGAAAGTGTATGTCTTCTTGCTTGAGGTTTAATAGCAGGTGTAGCAACAACCTGATAATGATGAGAAAATTCAGAATTTAAGACAATTTTGCCTGTATCATAATCAATTGTTCCACTTCTTTGCCCCTGTAAATTACCATTGCCATCATCAGTGAAATTCCATCCATATGTTGTGTCCTTTACAACAACTGAGCCAGGGAAAAGTGGTCTTGGGCAATGAATTGTTACCACTCCATCTACGCTGCTTATGTCTGCATCCACAAGAGTATATGTTTGCTCATCTTTATTTGTTGCCCAGAACTTGCCAAAGTTTTCTCCTGCCTTTTGGGCTGACAGGGCACTTGAACTTTGGGCGCATGGGACCAGGTTGTGAAATATTCCTTCTATTTTTATGTTGTTATCTCCTTGTGATGCTGGCTCCTTTAATTTTTTTATCCCAAAATAATGAACAGCATCGGCCACCATTGTCCCAAAAAAATATGTGTCTATAACAAGACGGTCCCGCTCGTCATAGTGAAATCCTTTGTGTTCGTATTGAATCGGAGACCATAAAGATAAAACCAGCTCCCTTTTGTTTGCCTTTTTGTCTTCATTTTTGACCTCTACTTTTTGTATCTTGATATATTCTCCTCCATCTCCATCTGCTTCCTGTATATACAGGACAGAATTGGTAGCGGGAAGATCATCCTCTAATTTTTGTTGTACTAAAAGCGCCTGTGCTCCTTCCACGTGTTTCCCCAGGAGCATATAGGAAAAGAGTCTGTAACTTTTAACAACATATTCCTCAACACGATCTACAGCATCTTTTCGCATGTCAAATGAACTTTTTGTGGTAAACATACAGCATTTAACATTCTCATCCTGTGCTGGTTTAGTAAATATAATATGAGCTCCATAATATGGATTTTTATTGTCTGTCATCACAGCAGGGAAGGCCTTTCTCAACTGAACTCTACCATATGTTCTGTCTAGCCTTGATATATCAGGGAAGAGGTTGTTCATCTCACCATCAACAACCTCATTCCCTGTCATCATTCCCCCACCTTCATTGCTATCATCAAGGCGCTGAGATTGCATGAGCTTTATGTTTTCATATGTTATAGCCATCTAGACCTCCCTGAATCGCAACACAATATTGCAAAATTTGTCTATCCCAGGAGCAACCCTCTGGAAATTAATTGGAGTTTCGTTATATCTAAATCGCACCTGAAAAGACCTGCCATCAGCCAGAGTCAGGGTCATGGTCGTGTTCTGATTTGCCATGGCCAGCAATGCAGACATCTGTGTCGTGTCAAGCCATGCATAATCACTACCACCTCGCAATGTTATGGGCCTGCCCGCCTGCATAACTGAAGATTGAATATGCAAACTACCTGTGAGAGAGTACTGCACACTTTCTTTGACCTTTGTCCATTCCCATTCATCCACCCACTCAAGATCTCCTGGAAGAGTTATTTCTGTTGTCCCATCAGCTAAAGTTATCGTCATTTATATGGACACTCCTTTAAGGAGCTGTAATTGATTTAAAAAATCTTTAACCAGTTCCCTACCCATTATGGCAGGAAAGGTTTTATTGCCTAAATTAAAGTCAAGCCTTATGGCCTCTGATGTATCGGAATTCTTTGATATTTGTCTTCCTAAGGCTTTTCTACCATCTGCTCCCCCAATATCTGGAAACAATTTTTGTATGAATTCTTTCCTTTTCTTGATCCACCACATCCTAAAATCAGCATTAAACCTTCTAGGGACAAAAATCCCAAAAGAATGATAAAGGCTATTTAGTCGAGTTAACAACTTAGATTTCTCATCAAAGAAATCACCGAGTATATTTACATGGAACGCCCCCCAGTAATTTGGGAAGACGAGTTCTTTTTCTCCAATCTTTTTAAATAGCAGTTTTGGGTCCTGTACAAGTCCACCATTTTGAAAACCAGGCAGTTTAAACTCGTTAATGGCCCTTAAAAGAGGAAAGTATTTTTTTACCGCCTCTTTTCTTACCACAAATTCCCCAGGTTCCAAAAACGCAGGGACAATATCACCACCCCCATATCCTGGGATCTTGCCCCCTGCCTGTCTTTTTTCCACAGAAGGCTCAGGGGAAGAAATCTTTTTAGGGACTATTTTTACATATTTGGTTACAGGTACGGATAAATCCTCAAGAATTTGTCTCACTTTATCCAGATTTTTGAGCTCAATGGTTATATTTTTAGTGCCAGAAACAGTAAGTTGATCCAGCACCTTTTTTACCTGTCTTGCCTTTTCCTCATATTGTTTTTGCATGTTCAGGGCATTTTGTTTTTGAATAGAGAGAATCTTTTCCATGAGTTGGCTTGCGTCTTTTATCCCCGCAACTGCAACATCTGTTGTCTCATCTAATGTTTTAACAACTACTGTTTGTCCATCCTTTGTCTTTTCAACCACCTGCTGGGCAAGAGATGCATATAGGTCCTTTGCCTGTCCTGTTAATTTTTTCGCCAGTTCAAAATTGCCCTTTTCAAGGGCTTCCCTTGCTTTTGATATCTTTTCTTCAGCTTCAAGTCTCTTATCCTCCCACGCAGAGGCCTCATCCATTGTTTTGCGTTTTAAATTCCTTATTAGATCCTCTGTTGTAATATGTTCGTTTCTAATTAAAGCCTCATACTCTTTTACTCTATCAGCATATTCCCTTGCCTTTTCGATTGCTGTGTTGTATGCCCTTTGAACCTCAGCTTTAAATTCCTTTACATTCATAGATGCTATCTGCATCACATAAACATACCTTGCACCACTCTTTGCAATCTCTTCAGCTGAATGTTTAGCTTCTCCACCTAATGCTATTAAGGCCTGCATAATATTACTTACAATTCTCCAATATTCCCTTGCTTTTTTTTCGTTTTCCTTGCCTTTCTGGGATTGATATGGAAGAAGTCCTCCTAACATAGCATCTGTTGACATGATTTTTGCTGCAGAATAGAGATTTGAATAATATCTCAATGCTTCGATGAGATTTTGTTTATATGCTTCTTTCTCTTCCTTGCTGAGAGAAAGTAATTTTTCTTTAGATAAAATTTGTACATCGGATGCATCTTTATATTTAGTTGCAGCGATTTTATATTTTTCTGCAT
>JALWFY010000074.1:0-4253 GCA_027013815.1 Desulfohalobiaceae bacterium
AGTATTTTTCAAGAGAAAGTCCCATAACAATACCTTTTTCCTTTAATTTTTCATAAATAACACTACCTTTTCCCTTAAAGTCCACAACAAATTCATTAAAGGTGGGGGCGGAGAACAATGGATTAAAACCAGATTGACCAAGTTTTTTTAGAAGGTATTCTTTTTTATGATAACATATCTTGGCCACCTCCCTTATGCCAGCATCTCCCATGGTGGCTAGATACATAGCAGCAGTGAGAGCACAAAGTCCCTGATTAGAACAGATATTGGATGTGGCCTTTTCTCGCCTGATATGTTGTTCTCTAGTTGAGAGTGTGAGGACAAATCCCCTTTTGCCTTCCCTGTCTTTGGTCATTCCCACTAACCTTCCTGGCATACTCCTTATGTATTTTGTTTTTGATGTGAATATTCCAAGGGATGGACCACCGAAATACTGGGGAATTCCCAGTGATTGTCCTTCTCCGCAACAGATATCTGCTCCAAATTCTCCTGGTGGTTTTATTAGTCCAAATGCCAGGGGTTCTGTAAAAGAACAGATAAAGAGAGAGTTTAACTCCTTTGATTTTTTTGAGATTTTTTCTAAATCTTCAACACATCCAAAGAAATTGGGGGATTGTACTGCTATTGCACATAACCTACTAACCCCATCTAATGGGGAGATGTCTGTTGTGCCTTGTTTTGTATAAGGGAGCTCTATTAATTCAATGTCCCTGGTCTCAAGATAAGTGGAAATTACTTCCCTGTAGTTTGGGTGTATGGCCTTTGAGATGGCAACAACTTTTTTGTTTTTTTGTACCCTATCTGCCATAAATATTGCCTCAACAAGGGCAGTTGCGCCGTCATACATAGAGGCATTTGATACATCCATTGACAGGAGCTTGCACACAAGGGTCTGGTACTCAAATATGGACTGCAATGTTCCTTGACTGATTTCTGCTTGATATGGGGTGTATGCAGTAAAAAATTCAGATCGTTGGAGGAGGAATGGAATTATAGAAGGTATGTAGTGTTCATAATTCCCTGCACCTAAAAAAGAGTTTATCTTACCAGAATATTGAGTGTCTTTTACTAATCCTTGTATGTGAGACAAAAGTTCTAACTCACTCAATGGACCTGGTATATTAAGCTCCCTATCTCTTCTGCAACTCTGTGGTATGGTCTTAAATAAATCCATTAACCCTGTTGCACCACACACAGAGAGCATCTCATTTATTTCATCCTGGGTATGTGGTAAGTATCTCATTTATTCTTCTCCTTTTAATAATTCAAGATACTTATTTTTATCCATTAACTCATCCATCTCAGACAGGTCTGATGGCTCTACAATAACAAACCAACCTTTTTCATATGGGGAATTGTTTACTAATTCAGGGCTCTGTTCTAATTCATTATTAATTTCTATGATCCTTCCAGATAGTGGCATGTACACCTCAGATACTGCCTTTACAGACTCCACAGTGGCGAATTGTTCCTCTTTACTAAATTCTGCTCCAATCTCAGGGAGTTCAACAAACACTATGTCTCCAAGCTGATCCTGGGCAAAGTCTGTTATACCAACCTTGACCTTGTCTCCTTCTAATTTCGCCCATTCATGCTCTTTTGTGTATTTTAAGTCTTCAGGGATGATTAATTCTTGTATCTCTTTCATAAATATACCTCCTACAATAAATTTATGTTAAATGAATTCTTTTAAATTTTTTCTAGCACTCCTATCTGGCCTTATATCTTTTACTATACATGCAGGTAGTTTCCTCTTGCTATCTTTTAAATATATCCATATGCCATATGGAAGTTGTTTATCTATCTTTACAAATCCACAACAAAGCCCCCTTGGCTTGAATCCTTCTGGTTTATCCTTGGAACAAATTGATATTACCTTATCATCCACAAGGGAGATGCCCATATCTGTACAACAGGTGAGTACTTTCCCAATCTCTTTTCCCTCATCATCTAAGACAATTGGATGGTCTTCTAAATTTACTTTTCTTAAATCCTTTCCAATAAACGGATAAGTATAAGTGGAATAATTTTCTTGGATTAATCTTTCTAAAGAGGCCTTGCCTATAAATTCTTTTGTAAATTCCTTTTTATATTCTTTCCATGGCAGGCAAAAATCCCAGGGATTGTTTATAAATGGCCAATTTCCAATGTCTTGATGAGATAAGGGTAGATTTGCCCCAGCCCTTAAGGAGTCCCTTGCTGCAAGTCCACATGGGGAAATGTTATAATTTTTCCCTTTTTCATATATAAGTTCCCATATATCTTTGGTGTCCTCCTTTAAACAGTATATCTCAAATCCAATTTCCCCAGTATATCCTGACCTGGACAAAAGGACATTTTTTCCATTTATAAGTTGGATCTTTGGTATTAAATCTAGGTCTTGGCTGGGATCAAAAAATCCCTTAAATGAAAAATATGGGAACTTAGAAAACACATCATCAGGGTCCTTTACACACGAGAACATGATCTTCACTGAATTAGGACCTTGGATATCCATCTTTCCAATCTTGTCTGTAAGATCAATTATATCTGTACTGGGATCAGTCAAATTCTCTTTTAAGTGCTCAGAGATTGTCCCACCCATTCCAGCATTTACCACTACAAAGTATAGGTCATTTCCCACTTGATACACTATTGAGTCGTCAATTACATGTCCTTTTTCAGATAAAAATACCCCATACACCAAACGTCCAGGACAAAGGGGTCCATTATTCTTTAAGCAATTGTCTAGATCTCTGGAAAAACATCTCTGTATAAGGGACTTTGCACCTTTTCCCTTTACCAGGATACCCGCCATATGAGATGTATCAAATAGGCCCGCACTAATAAGGACACTTAGGTGTTCATCCTTGGCCGATTTGTACCACAAGGGCATCTCATATCCCCCAAATATAGAAAAATTTGCCTTATGTGACTTATGCCACTGAAATAATGGAGTAAATTTTGTTTGTCCTTCCATAATTACATACCCCAGTTTTTTAAATAATTTTGTCTTAATTATAACAATTAAACATAGTGTTTATTCATATATTATGTTTTCAAAAAACAAGATATATGTCAAGATAGTTTCTTATTTTTTTATAAAAAAATAAATAAAAAATTTACAACTTAATAAAAAAATGATATTTTTTTTATGAAAAAAATAAAAATTAAATATATGAATAAGTTAGATTTTAATTACAAAACATTGTTTAAAATAAGGAGGTAATTTATGAGGAAAATAATTGTAATAGGGGCAGGTCCTGGTGGATATGTTGCAGCAATTAGGGCAGCTCAGATGGGTGCAAAGGTCTGTTTAGTTGAAAGGGACAAACTTGGTGGCACTTGTTTAAATTATGGGTGTATTCCCACCAAAACACTTATTAGTTCTTGTAGTCTTTTTAATAAGTTAAAAAAGGCATCAGAATTTGGGGTAGAGGTTGAAGGTATTAGGGCACGTATGGATAAGATAATGCAGAGGAAGCAAAGGATTGTAAATTTACTTAGAAACGGGGTAGGGAACCTGATTAAAAAGAATAAAATAGAACTAATTAAAGGGATAGGAAGGTTAGAAAATGGAACAGAGGTGATAGTTGAAAGTGGTGATAGGGAGATTGAAATTAATGGGGATTTTATAATCCTAGCAATAGGGAGCAGACCAAGGTCTTTGAGGGGGATAGAATTTGATGGTGAGACTATTTTATCCAGTGACCACTTATTAAATTTACAAGATATACCCCAGTCAATTGTGATCATTGGTGGTGGTGTAATTGGGTGTGAATTTGCCTATATATTGAATTCTCTTGGTTGCAAAGTGCATATATTAGAGGCAATGGATAGGCTTCTACCTGTGCCAGGTATAGACTTGGGGTGTTCTAATATGATCCAACGGGAAATGAAAAAGATCAAAGTAGGATTTCAATTAAATGCATTTGTAAATGAGGTGAAAAGATTAGAGGATGGTATGTTAGAGGTTATATATAAGACAAAGACCTCAGATGATATCAAGTCAATTAAGACCAGCAAGGTGGCAGTTTGTGTTGGTAGGGAACCTGTTGATGTGGAATATTTTCCAGGGTTAGAGGTAACAGACCAGGGATGGATTAGGGTAGATGAATATCTAAGGACAAGTGTGCCAAATATTTATGCGATTGGGGATATACTTGGGCCTAGTCGTCCTATGCTTGCCCATGTAGCAAGCCATGAGGCAGTAGTTGCAGTGTCCAATATCTTCGGAAATAAGAAAAAAATGGACTACTCTCTTGTGCCTGGTG
>JALWFY010000074.1:4263-4443 GCA_027013815.1 Desulfohalobiaceae bacterium
TTACTGAACATATGGCAAGGGATATGGGAATAGAATATGGAGTGTCAAGGGTGATGTTTCCATCAATAGGCAGGTCTCATACTGAAGGTGAGATAAGTGGTGAAGCAAAGATATTATTTGACAAAAAAGACAAAAAGGTTTTAGGAATACACATAATTGGACCACACGCATCAGAACTTA
>JALWFY010000075.1 GCA_027013815.1 Desulfohalobiaceae bacterium
ATATTAAATTTATTGACAGAAATAAACATGAAGTAATTATTAGTTTAGAATTTTTTAATTCTAAATTGTATAAAGATAGCTTTAAATTACTTAAGGAAATAAAAGAAATTAGCAATAATTATTTATTTGATATAAAATATAAAGATGGAAAAGAAGACAGAAATTTATTTTTATTTGATATAATGAAGAGTATCATAAATCAAGCTAATAAAATTTATAATATTCAAAGATATAAAGGTCTAGGTGAGATGAATCCTGAACAATTATGGGAAACTACAATGAATGTGGATAAGAGACAATTATTACAAGTAAAGATAGATGAAGCCGAAGAGGCCAATGAATTATTTAGCAAGCTTATGGGAGATAAAGTAGAGCCTAGAAGGGAATTTATAGAAAAAAATGCATTATCAATTGATAATCTGGATATTTAGATTGTTAAAAAATTATAAATAAAAAATTTTATAAAAGAGGATATAAAAGGTGTTAAAGACAATTACAATTGAGGATGAAATTAAAAGATCGTATCTTGAATATTCTTTAAGTGTTATTATTGGTAGGGCTATACCTGATGTAAGAGATGGTCTAAAGCCAGTACATAGGAGAATATTATATGCAATGTATGAACTTGGTAATTATTATAATAGACCATATAAAAAGTCAGCTCGAATAGTAGGTGACGTTATAGGTAAATATCATCCCCATGGAGATGCAGCTGTATATGATGCCCTTGTTAGAATGGCTCAGCCCTTTAATATGAGGGAGATGCTCGTTGATGGACAGGGAAATTTTGGTTCCATTGATGGAGATGCTCCGGCTGCTATGAGATATACAGAATGTAGAATGTCCAAGATTGCCCATGAATTTATTGCTGATATAGATAAGGATACAGTAGATTTTAGACCTAATTATGATAATTCATTAAAAGAACCTGAAGTCCTTCCTACAAAAATACCCAATTTAATGATCAATGGCGCATCAGGGATAGCTGTTGGTATGGCTACTAATATACCTCCCCACAATCTAGGAGAGGTTATAGATGGTATGCTTGAATATATGGACAATCCAGATATATCAGTTGAAGAATTAATGAAATTTATTAAAGGACCAGATTTTCCAACAGGTGCTTATTTGTATGGAATAAAAGGATTAAGACAAGCATATAAGACTGGAAGAGGTAGTTTTAAGATTAGAAGTAAAATTCATGTGGAGACAAATAAAAAAGGATTAGAGTCAATTATAGTTACTGAGATTCCATATGGAGTTAATAAGGCCAATCTATTAAAGAAAATAGTAGAATTGGTTAATGAAAATAGAATTGAAGGAATTTCAGATTTAAGAGATGAGTCAGATAGAAATGGTATTCGTATAGTTATAGATCTTAAAAAGACAGCCATGTCTGATATAGTAATAAATAGATTATATAAATATACACCGTTAGATACATCTTTTGGAATTAATTTTTTATGTGTAGTCAATAATAAACCTAAATTAATAAGCCTTAAACAATATATTCAACTTTTTCTGGCCTTTAGAAAAGAAATAGTCCTTAGAAGAACTAGATATGATCTGAACAAGGCAGAACAAAGGGCACATATATTAGAGGGTTTAAAAATAGCCCTTGATAATATAGATGAAGTGATTGAAATAATAAAATCTTCAAAGACTCCATTAGAAGCTAAACAAAGATTAATTAATAGATTTTCATTTACAGAGATTCAAAGTCAGGCGATTTTAGACATGAAATTACAGAGGCTTACAAACTTAGAACATGAGAAGATATTAGAGGAATATAAGGAGATAATAAAAAAGATAGAATTTTTAAAGAGTATTATTGAAAATCCTCAAGTTTTAAAAAATGAGATAAAAAAAGAACTCATTGAAATTAAAGAAAAATATATTAGTCCGAGAAAGACTGTTGTATTAAAAAATGATCCAGATGAAATAGATTTAGAAGACCTGATACCTGATGAAGAAGTTGTCATAACTTTGACAAAAAAAGGATATATAAAAAGGACTCCTTTGACTTCCTTTGGTAAACAACGTAGAGGTGGAAAGGGTATTACTGGAGCTCAACTCAGTGATTCTGATCTAGTACAAGATATTTTAATAGGTACTAATCATCAAAATATTTTACTATTTACCAATTTAGGTAGGATGTTAATGTTAAAAGTATATAATATTCCTGAAGCTAGTAGAAAAGCGAGAGGTGCCCATGTATCTAATTTATTAACATTAAATAAAAATGAACATATTACAACTGCATTAGTTCAAAAAGAATTAGATGAGGATAATTATTATTTATTTGTTACAAAAAAAGGAATGATAAAAAAGACATTAGTTTCTTTGTATAAAAATGTAAAATCAAGTGGTATTTTAGCTGTTAATCTACGAGAAGATGATGAATTAATATCTGTAAAAGAGATAGAAGATTGTAATGAAATAATGTTATTAACAAAACATGGACATTCTATAAGATTTAAGTGTGCTGATGTAAGGGAAGTTGGAAGATATGCAATAGGAGTTAAGGGTATTGCATTAAATAAAGAAGATATTGTTGTATCATGTGTTGTTATAAATTCAGAAAATGGTAATTATTTAATGACAGTTACAGAGAATGGGAATGGTAAGAGGACATTATTAAAACATTATAGAGTACAGAAGAGAGGTGGAAAAGGAATTATAAATATAAAATTAACAGAAAAAACAGGATTTGTTGTTGGTGGAGTTTTGGTAAAAGACGATGATCAGGTATTGATATTGACTATGAAGAATAAGCTCATTAGGATTGATGTAAAAGATGTAAGTGTATATAGTAGAAATGCAGGTGGTGTTAAATTGATAAAATTAGAGCATGGTGATAGAGTTATTAGTTTTGATAAAATAACTCTATAAATTTGTATATTGTAACAACTCTTTTTTTATTCAAATAATAAGTTGTTTTATATATTTTTTACTACCAATTAATCTTTATTTGTCAGATTATAATTCTTTATTTTTTAGTGGTGATTTTTTTATGAGTAACTAACTAATGTTAGAAGATTATAAATAAAGTCATATTTTTGACTGAATTATTATAATTTATAATGAAAAAAATAATTGTAAATAGTAGTAAATTAAAACAAGCATTAAAAATAGTTGAAAAAGTAGCACCTACTAATTCAACAGTATTAGTTAGTGGGGAATCTGGGACAGGCAAGGAATTGATAGTGCGTGAAATTCATAAAAAGAGCAAGAGGGCAAAAAATCCATTTGTGCCTATAAATTGTGGTGCTATACCAAAGGACCTAATAGAATCAGAACTATTTGGTCATGAAAAGGGTGCATTTACACATGCTATTAGGGCAAGGCCTGGTAAATTTGAGCTTGCAAATGGAGGTACCATATTTTTAGATGAGATAGGGGAATTAGATATCTATCTTCAAGTCAAATTGCTTAGAGTAATACAGGAAAAGGAATTTGAAAGAATAGGTAGTACTAAGACATCAAAGGTGGATATAAGAATTATTGCTGCTACAAATAAGGACTTAGAGGAAGAAGTAAAAAAAGGACAATTTAGAGAAGATCTATATTATAGATTAAATGTTGTTAATATTGTTATTCCTCCGCTGAGAGAAAGAAAGGAAGATATACTACCTCTTGCAAAATATTTTTTAAAGATATTTTGTATTCAAAATAAAAGACAAATACTTAGATTGAGTAAAAATGTAGAAGATATTTTACTAAATTATACGTGGCCTGGAAATGTCAGGGAATTAGAAAATTTAATGGAAAGAGTTAGTATTTTATGTGAGACAAATGAAGTAACAATAGATGACCTTCCTCCTAAGATTTTAAAAAGTCTACCTAATTATAAACCTGAAAAAAGAACCACCACTCATTTACATCCCAAAGAAAATTTTATATATCCTAATTTAAAGGAATTACAAGAAAAAAACATGTCTTTAAAGGAATTCTTAGAAGATATAGAAAATAAACTATTGATCGAGGCCTTAGAAAAAAGCGGTGGAATAAAAAATAAGGCTGCAAAATTACTAGGTATAAAAAGAACAACCCTCATTGAAAAATTAAAGAAAAAAGGATTAAATTAAGGAATAATTATTGCATTTTATCCTGTAATAAAGAGATTACACTCCTAATTAAGAGGGTGAAGATGTGATCAGGACCCTTATCTTTTTCTTTTCTTGGTTTTTTATATTTAATAATAATGCCCTTGCTATGTCCTTTTATTGGGGACTTCATCCAAATAAAGACAGGATTGTATTCCAGTTTAAAAAAAATATCCCTCCTAATTATAAAATTTTTAGAAAAGCTAAAAAAATAGTAGAATTTTATATCCCATATAATTATTTTAAAAGAGAATCTGTACCTAATTCAAGAAAAATTAAAGATTCATTAATAATTTCTAAGGTAGATGTTAATAAAAATGGTACTATATATATAAC
>JALWFY010000076.1 GCA_027013815.1 Desulfohalobiaceae bacterium
CTGTCTTAAATCCTCCTCCCCATTTTATTCCAAGTCCTCTTTGAAAGGATTTTGATGCATATACTACTCGGGCCTCTATAAGGACCTGTTTTTCTGGTTGATCTAATCTTTTTAGCACCTTGTATATTCTCTCAAGGCTCTCCCTGGTATCTGATACTATTAATTGGTTAGTCCTTGAATCATAACTTATGCTTCCTCTTTTACTCAAGAATTTTTCCAGTTTAGGGGCTATTCCTGAGGCAGTCGCATAATTGACCTTTATGTATCGGGTTAGAAGTGGGGCTAGCTGTTTCTTTTGTTCTAGGGTTTTTCTGGTGAGTTCTTGTTCTTGTTGTATCTTAGTTATTGGTGCAATTCGTATAATATTTCCTTGTTTTATCATCCCAAGATTTTTCTCTAATAAGACTAGGTCAAGTATTTGATCCCAAGGCACGTTTTTTAGTTTTAGGGAAATAGTGCCTTTCACACCGTCATCCACAATTAAATTATACCCCCCAACATCAGCAAGTAGTCTTAATACATGTTTTACTTCTGCATCCTGTAAGTCTATGGAGATTGGAGTCCCTGTATAGTGTTTCTTCATGCCTGGAAGTAAGGTGCCTTCTTGGAGAACATCTGATTCTTTTTTATATTTTAAATTTAATGTCCCATTATTATTTGAGGCAAGGGCCATTTTTTTATTGTATAGGTTTGGGGCTTTAAAGATAAGATATCCACTTTTATAATCTACACTTATTGGTACTTTTTTTAAAAAAGAAATATGGAGATTTGCACCTTTTTTTGTATTTTCTAAAATCACGTCTTTTATGTCTGAATGAAATTCACTGAGATCATATATCTTAACAAGGCTTTTTGGTATGGAGACAGTAGGAAATATTATGGTTAGAGTATTATTTTTCCCTGTTTGGAGCGTGTAATCCACTTTTTTTGGGAGTTTTAGTTTTATAAAAACATTATTTTTTTCATCTTTTGTAAATTTTATATCTTCAAGACTAATATTTTCATTGGTTTGAGTTTTATTTGAGTCGTTATTTTTGATAAATAATATCACTAAGTTATTGTTGTTTCTTGAAACCAGATATTGTACTTTTTTCTTTAAATAAAAAATAATATTTTTAATCTTATTTTTTTGTCTTGAGACTACTATTTTATCTATAATGGGATTACCAGTAATTACTGGTACTTGAATATTATTAATGCCAGGGACTAATTTTATATTAAAAAGAGGATAATTATAATTAATATCAAAATCTAATCCTTTGGGAAGTGCTATATTTATCATACATCTATTATTTAGAAGATTGACCTCTATATCTTGTTTTGCCCTTGCAATGGAATACGATGATATGAGAAATATTATGTTTAATAATAAAATTAATTTTTTCATTTTTAATCTCCCTCTCTGGTGTGTAATTTCAAAATAGTCTTTTTATACGTTTTTTCGCCAAATGGAGTTGTGATGGGTTCAATAATAGTCACAGAGTTGTTGTTAATAAAAGATACCTTGCCCCCACTGGGTCCTACCTGTGTTCCAATTTTTAAGATATATGCCTTTTTATTTGGTAGTTCCACAAGGGCCATTGGAGGAACTGTCTTTTTTGAAGAGAATATTATGCCCACTAATTTTAGCTGCGAAGGCGATATTTTTTGTAGAGGGGTAAGAGGCCCCTTTTTACTTGGTTTGTTTCTGGTAGATTTTTCCAGATTTTCCTTAATAAAAGGTATAAAGGGATCTGGTAGATCCTTGGCATCATACTTAAAGGGTGTTGGGAATATCCACTTAGGGATTGATTCACTATAAGTAATAGAGTTATTTTTAGACAAGCAATAAGAAGGGATCAAAATCATAAACCAGCAGGAAAAAATCAATAACAATCCCTTTGAATTATTCATCTTTTATTCCTTTTGTTTTTTCTAGCCTCTAGTTCCTTAGGGGTCAATGATCTATAAATTGATATATAACAGTCAGCTGTTATTATAAAATTTCTGTTTGGTCTGAATTTAACTGAGTCCAGGGTAACCAATCTATTTAAATTTGAGATGTGGGAGAGAAACTTCATGAGATTTGGAAATGGACCAGATAATTTTAATGTTACCTGTCGCCTTGCATAGAAATCAGTTTTCACTTCTTTTCCTGGCTGAAATAGGATAAATTCAACACCTACATCATTGCCCAATGTTTCTATATTTGCCAAGAGGTTTTCAACCTCTATATTAGTATCAGGAAGGAGCTTTTTGGCAAAGTAAAATATTTTTTTCTTTTCTTGTAATTCTTTTTTATATTTTCCAAATTTTGCTATTTTAAATCTATTTCTTCTAATTTCTTGATCGAGACGGGATATTTCTTTTTTTAACAATGTGATTTTATTATAATTAGGGCTAAAAATAAAATACCAATAACTGCCCACAAAAACCAGGATTATTATTAAAAATACTAGAATTCTATTTCTTCTTGGGATATTTTCCAATTTTGATAATAACTTGTTTATATCCATAATTAAATAAATTATTTTTTGGTGGTTAAACTAAAGCTAAAGGTAATTAAATCATAACCTCTAATCTGTTTCTTAGATGACCTCCTCAAATCTATTTGCTGAACATATGGAGATTGCCTAAGTGCTTTGATATAATCGGCTAGTATCTGATTATCTAATGCAACACCTCTTATATAAATTCTATTGGAATTTAGGGTGAGATAGGTAAACCACAACTTATTTCTTATAAATTTTTTCACTAATTCAGTTAAGTAAATAACAGGTAAGTTTTGTTTTTTTCTAATTTTCTTTATAATTTTTATCTTTTGTTTTAATATCTTAATCTGCTTTTTATATTCTCTGATAGTACTTACTTTTTTTAACAATATCCTATTAATCCTCTGTTTTTGACGTTTCTGCTCTGTTAATGAATTAATATTAGAATTCAATATTGAAGTAACATACAACATAGATAATATAAGTACAAGTAGGACAGCCAGATAAATACCCACCTCTAACTTAATAGAGAATACTAATTTACTCTTCTTACTTTCTGGATATAGATTTATTTTTATCATCTATTATCCTCATTTAACTTATATAAAATTTCTAAGAGCAAGACCTGTTGCCATGGAAAACTGGGGTGATATATTTTTTAAGTATTCCATATCAAAATTGTTTGCTGATATATATATTTTTTTAAATGGATTCATATATTCTACTTCCTTTTCTAAGTGTTCTTCCATTACTTCTTTAAACTTAGGAGAGAGGCTGCCCCCACCAGACAGGAATATATTTTTGACATCTTCACCTTTGGCATAGTTAGATACATGAAAATATATTAATTTTTGTATTTCATCAATCCATGTAAGATATAACTCTTCTATTTTTTGGTTTATAATTATTTTTTCTTTGGGTGTAACTCCAGAGAGTTGATTGATTTTTATCTTTTCACATTCTATAAAATTTTTGTTTAATACTCCTTTTATTTTCTCAGTGACTTGATCTCCTCCTATACTCAAGTCCCTAATGATAAGAGGTGCTCCTTGGGAATATACACAAAATATTGTATTCGAGCTTCCAATATCTATGAGATAACTTGTATCTGAAATAAACTCTGGATAATTATATTCAAAACAGTTACATAAGGAGAATCCCTCCACATCTATAGCTTCAATATGAAATCCCATTCCATGGATTAAATCTTGCATTTCATGTACTACATTTTTTTTCGTAGCCACTAGAAAATATTCTTTTACCTCTTTAGGCCTTTCTTCTTGTTGAATAACATGGTAATCCATATACACATTTTCAATATCAAAAGGAATATGATCCCTTGCATGTTTTTTAATAATCTCATCAAAATCTTTTTGGTCTTGAGGTGTAGACGGTAAGGGAAGGCGTTTTATAATCACAGAATGTCCAGCCAAAGATATGTTTATATAATTAATCTTTATCGATAATAAATTGTAGAGTTTCGTAATCTTCTCTTTAATTTTTTGTTTGTCTTCAAACTCATCCTTTGTAAAAAATATTCTTCCTAATCTTTCAAGTTGGATCTGTTTCCCGCTTTTTTTTAACACCATCAATTTTGTCCATCTATTTCCTAAGTCAAGACCAACCCCACTGTTATTTTTAAGAAAAGAAAAAAGTCCCATGAAGTTTCCCCATTATTTAATCTTGGGTCTTATAGTAAGCACAGGGATATATGAACTCTTTACTACCTTTTCTGCCACAGAACCAAAGAGTATCCTATCTATACCCTTCCTACCATGGGTTCCCATTACTATTAGATCTATGTTATTTTCTTTGCAATAGGCTATAATTTCTTCTGCTGCATATCCTGTTAAAACCTTCCCTATCACCTTAGAATTTTCTGGGAAGTTTTCTTTTATAAAGTTTTCCATTGTTTCTTCTGCACCTGTTATGATCTCTCCAACAAAATTTTCTATGGAACTAGGAGAGATCTGGAACCCTACATATTGGGACAATGTAGGGGCCACGTATACCACATGAATTTCACAGTTAAAAGCCTCTTGAAGGGTACGAGCATAGGCAACCAACTCTTTAGAATATTCTGCAAAGTCCACGGCACAAAGGATTTTTTTTATTTGTTTTTTCTCCATTAGATATCTCCATTTTTTTTAATTAACAATATCTTTTTATTATTTTTTCTATTATATTTGATGTAGAATAATTTGACAAGAAAAACGATGTAAAAATTTTGCCTCCATCACTTTTTACTATATTATATCCCACAACTTCTTTTTTATTCCAATCTCCACCTTTAACTAACACATGGGGCCTTATTTTGCTAATTAAATTATATGGGGTTGGTTCCTCAAATATAATAATAAAATCCACAAATTCTATTGCACTTAGGACAGCAGCTCTATCATACTCAGTGTTTATAGGTCTTTTTTCCCCTTTTATTTTTTTTACAGAACTGTCACTATTCAATCCAATAATAAGTACGTCTCCAAGAGATTTTGCCTTTGCCAGATATTCTACATGTCCCCTATGAAGGATGTCAAAACACCCATTCGTAAATACAATTTTTTTCCCCTTTAAATAGTGTTCTTTTATTTTTAGAAAATCTTTTAAAGTTTTAACCTTGGATTTTAGTGTACTGTACTTATTCATGTCAATATGATGTCTCATTTATTTTTTAAATTTTTTATAAATAGCCAATTAGCTAAGATATAAAAATGAGTTCCATAATGAATTATTTGCTATTTATAGTAAATAATACTTATCTTTTAAATAGATATTCATAGATCTTCTATTGTGGTTGAGAAAATATTTCCATTTTCGACCTCCTTTCTTAATCTAAAAGAATATTTATTTAGCTTTAATGGTGGTAGAATATCACATATCTTCTCTACTAATAATTCTAAATTTAGTTTTTTTAAAGCTGAGATAGGTACAGCAAAAGGATAAATATATTCTAACTTTTTCTTTTGTTCTTTAGTAGCCATGTCCCATTTATTCAACACTAGCAACTCTGGTATAGTATCAAGTTCCATTTCATGTAAAATTGACCTTACTGCTTCTACCTGTAATTCTATTTCTTCATGACTGGCATCAGCAACATGTAGAATTACATCAGAGATGTGTAATTCCTCCAAGGTCGCCATAAAAGTTTGCTTTAGTTTGTCTGGAAGATATCTGATAAATCCTACTGTATCAGTAATTATCACTTGTTTTTCATTTGGGAACCTTATTCTCCTAGAAGTAGGGTCTAATGTGGCAAATAGTTTGTTTGCAGTATATATATTACTATGGGTTAGAGAATTGAGTAGGGTAGTTTTGCCAACGTTTGTGTAACCTACTAGTGATACAACAGGAAGACCAGCTTTTTGCCTCCTCTGTCTTGTATGGATGCGTTGGTCCTTTATCTTCTTGAGTTCTTTTTTTAGTCTAGTTCTCCTCTCCCTGATTTTTCGTCTATCTAACTCTAGTTTTGTCTCTCCTGGCCCTCTTCCTCCTATTCCCCCAGTCAATCGACTCATTGCCCTATTTTTCCCAACTAATCTTGGAAGGGTATATTCTAACTGAGCTAGTTCTACTTGGAATTTGCCGGCCTTACTTTTTGCATGTTGTGCAAAGATGTCTAAGATGAGCTGTGTCCTATCTATAATCTTCCTATCAGTAATATTTGCTAAATTATTGATCTGTGAAGGGGTGAGTTCCCTGTCAAAAATCAATATGTCTGAATTGGTCTGGAGACACATGACTTCTAATTCAGCTAATTTGCCTTTACCCATAATGTACTTGGGATTTATAGAATTAACTCGTTGTATAAGCTTGCCACAAACATGCGCACCTGCGGTTTTTGCCAACTCCTCAAGCTCCTTTAATGACTTTTCCTGTTCTGACTTAGGGCATGTATCAATGCTAACTAATAGGGCCTTTTCTGTTTTTTTGTATTCAATACCATGTTCTGATTTCCTGGAAAGTTCTTTTTCCAAGGCATCTATCGTACCTTTTAGATTGATGTTTGATTCATTCCAAGGCAGGAGTTGTGATGTGAAATATAGCTTGTTTTCAGAATTTGGAGGAAGGATGTGGGCCCATTGAAATAGACTAGGACTACCTTGTTCATTTACTAAAAGTACTAAAATAGAGTCCAGGTTTAAAAATATAAGGTCCATTATATCTTCTTGAGTCAAAGGAGTAGTCCCTCGATGGGTATGGAGAAGTCTAAGTCCCCTGAGCCTTCCTGATTTGGTCCTTAGCCTACCTAGATATGGTATGACTATTTGATCATTATTACCGATAATTACCTTAATGACCCTTCCTTTTCTGTCTATTAACAATCCTATTTGTCTTTTTAATTCATGGGTAATCCTTGCTATCTCCCATGCCTGTTCTTTTGTGTATGGTAGGTCCATTGGAAATTGTCTGTGATATAATTTTTGTATTTTTTTGTTTAGACCCTTTGGAATATCTGAATTATTCCCATAAATCTTAAATCCGATAATTTCACCTCCTGAGTGTGGGGCCTGATTAAGGGATCAAGCCCCAGTATCTTTAAGGATTAGAACAAGATTTATTATTCCTTAGACAAGGTATTGTAAATCATCTTATCATAGTTATAGGTTAGATAAAAGGTCTTTATTGCCATTTCTTTCCTTAATTTGAGTGTTATACAACAATTATTGGTCTTTAGTTCCTCTATAATATTATTATAAAAGCTAGGGTCAGGAACTACGGCAATAGAGTGATAATTTTTTGCTGCTGCCCTGAGCAATGTGGGGCCCCCAATATCAATTTGTTCAATTAGTTCCTTTTCCTTAAGTCCTTTTTCTACTGCTCCAGCAAAATTATATAAGTTTACACAAATCAAATCAAAGGGTTTAATATTTAATTCTCTAAGGGTTTCTAAATGTTCGGGATTGTCTTTGTCTGCGAGTATCCCTGCATGGATATTAGGGTGCAGGGTTTTTACCCTTCCATTTAATATCTCTGGAAATTTGGTTATTTCACTAACAGAGGTTACTGAGATTCCTGCTCCCTCTAACTTTCTTTTAGTTCCTCCTGTGGATATTATCTCCACCCCATAACCTGTTAAAGATTTAGCGAATTCCACTAGATTTGATTTATCAGTTACACTTAAAAGGGCCCTTTTAATCTTAAGATTCTCCATATTTTTCACTCCTTAGCGGAGCTTTGCTCCGCTTTTTTGGTTTACGCCTATTATATGAATTTTGTTCCTTATTAAAGTTGGCCTAAAAGGCCAAGATAAAGTGGAACGGAGTTCTACTTAAAATTGTTTATAATATTTTGTCAAAACAAGATAATTTATGCAACAACATTTTTTAGTTTCCATAGGCAACTTATTGCTGGAATAAGGATTGCAATATAATTCAAAAATTAAACTTCTTCAAGGAGAAGGGTTATGAGGGGAATATTTGAAGAGCCTATTTATTTGATTCAAAAGGTTATGGATTTAAGGTTAATTCGTCAAAATATCGTCGCTAGTAATTTGGCAAATATAGAAAATCCAAATTATAAGGCAAGGAGAATTAAGTTTGAAGATAAATTGCAAGAAGCTCTAAACTTACAAGAATCGGGAAGACTTACTAGAACTAATAAAAGACATCTTCCCAATTCTTTTTCTATATATCCAGATCTCCAAAAAGAATTGGAAATAAGGGTGGTTCAAGGAGAAGATGCAGTTAATCTGGATAAAGAGATGGCTATTCAGGCAAAGAATGTGTTGGCCTATAGTACCCTTAGTACTATAATGAGAAAAGAGTTTGAGATGTTGTCAGAAACTATTACTGAAGGAGGGAAATAATGCCTTTAGATTTTATGACTGCATTGGATATTGCTGCTTCTGGATTGAGTGCTCAGCGTATAAATCTAAATGTCATTTCTATGAACCTTGCAAATATAAATACAACTAGGACACCAGAGGGTGGGCCTTATCGCAGAAAAGAGGTGATTTTTCGAGCTGCCCCTATTAAGTGGCCCTTTGACAACCTGATGAGATCAGAACTTGAATCCCAGGTAAAGGGAGTGAAGGTCAATAGGATAGTGGAAGATAATACGCCTTTTAGACGGGTATATGACCCAGGTAATCCTGATGCAGATAAAGATGGGTATGTTCTTTATCCCAATATAAACGTTGTAGAAGAGATGGCCAATATGTTGACATCTCTTAGGAGTTATGAGGCGAATTTGTCCACTATTTCCTCTATAAAGACTATGTTGTCGCAAGCCCTTCAAATAGCAAGATAAATATACTAATTGAGAATTGAAAATAAAGAATGGAGAATTAAGATAATTAAAAACATAGTGGAAATATAGATAATTTTAAATGAAAATAAGGTAAAAATATATTGGAACTGGTATCATATATTAATAAGCATGGAGGTATAAAAATGAGTATTAAGTCTATTGCCCAGAGTGCATATTTAAATGCTTTAAATACAAATAAATTACAAAATAGTAACAAAACGAATTCAGTCACTTCTTTTGAAAAGACCATAGAAGATTCTCTTAAAAAGGTAAATGAGTTGCAGCTCAAGAAAGATCAGATGATAGAAGAATTTGCAGTGGGTAAAAATCAGAATGTGCATGAAGTAATGATCGCCTTGCAAAAAGCGGACATTGCAATAAAATTGACATCTGCTGTTAGGAATAAAGTTATTGATGCATATAAACAACTTTTAAATATGCCTATGTAGTTTTGATATAGAGGAGATATTAAATGGTAAACCCATTATCTAATTGGACTGCAAAGATTCGTCAGTTGTGGGAAAAGGGCTCTCTTCCACAGAGAGTCTTGGCAATAGGCGTTCTTTTTTCACTTACTTTGGTCTTTATACTCCTTTTGTATTGGTTAAATAGAGAAGAATATGCAGTATTGTATTCAAAGTTAAGACAAGAAGACAGTGCTGCGGTTGTACAATATTTAAAGCAAAAGAAAATAAAATATAAGCTCAAGGATGGGGGGTCTACTATCTTGGTCCCAAAGGATAAGGTGTATGATGTGAGATTGGAAATAGCAGGTCAGGATATATTAAATAAGGGGTCAGTTGGATTTGAGATATTTTCTAAGACGTCAATAGGTCAAACGGATTTTACTCAGAGAGTTAATTATCAACGTGCACTCCAGGGAGAGCTAGAGAGGACCATATTAGCTATTCCTGAGATTAAAGGTGCCAGGGTCCATTTGGTGTTACCAACAAAGTCTTTATTTATTGAAGAACAGACTCCTGCCTCTGCCTCAATTTTAGTTGAACTAAAGAGAGGCAAACAATTAACAAAAGAACAGGTAAAGAGCATTGTAAATCTAGTGGCAAGTGCAGTGGAAGGACTTAAGCCAGAGAACATTACATTAATAGATAATAATGGAAATCTATTATATAGACCATCATCTTTCAGTGAAGATATGGCATTGAGTGATACCCAGCTAGAATATAAATTGAATTTGGAAAAGACTCTATCTCAACGGATTCAAAATATGTTGTTTCCTGTTGTAGGGCCAGGAAAAGTAATTGCTCAGGTGAATGTAAGTCTTGATTTGACTGAACAGAATATTTATAAAGAATTATATGATCCAAACACCACTGTTGTTCGGAGTGAGCAAAAGGTAAAGGAGGTCTCTAAAGGAACTACCCAGGCGGAGGCTACAAAGGCAGGTGTTAAATATCAATCAGCCGGAGGAGGTACAGCCACCTCACAAGAGTCTAGCAGGACCCAACAGACCATAAATTACGAAATTAGCAAAGAGGAAAAAAGGATCCATGTACCAAAGGGACAGATCTCCCATTTAAGTGTGGCAGTGTTAGTAGATGGAGTCTATGTCAAAGGAAAGGATGGGAAAAGGATATATAAGCCAAGGTCTCAACAAGAACTAGACAAGATAAAAGAATTAGTAAAAAATATAGTGGGATTTAACCCAAAAAGAGGGGATACAATAGAGGTGGTATCAATGCAATTTTCTCCTATAGAGATAGGCGGAGTAAGTTTTTGGCAAGTATTGTTAGATTATGTGCAAAAATTCTTGACTCCTATTTTAAATACTGTGGTGATTTTGCTCTTTTTACTACTTGTGGTCAGGCCTGTTGTACTCTCCATTATTAAACCAAAGGTGGAGGAGGAGACGGCGGAATTGGAAGAATTGCCAGAAGCAGAAGAGGAAGTTAGTGGTGAGCCTCAGTTATCAGAGGAAGAACTTGCAGCACTTGAGTCAAAAAAGCCCTTTGAGGAATTAAAACAAAAGACTGTTTCAATTTTAGATAAACACTCAGATGATGCCTTGGCAATAATAAAGGCATGGGTACGAGACGAGGTGAGGAAATAACTTTATGGAAATAAAAGACATAAATGAACTAACTGGGGTACAGAAAACTGCGATTTTACTCCTAACCTTGGGAGATGAATATGTACAAAGGGTATTTAAGGAATTGGAAAGAGATGAGATAGTCAAGGTGTCTAAGGCCATGGTGGAACTTGAGAGGGTTCCTCAGAACATAGTAGAGGAGGTGTTAAAAGAATTTAATGAGAAATTTTTATCAGGGGCCACTGAACTTATAGGCGGGCCATCTCAAGCTAGAAAATTGTTGGCCAAGGCGTTAGATGGAGAAAGCGTGGAAGAAATAATGAAGAGACTTGAATATGACTATAAACCTCCTCCTTTTAAAGGGCTTGAAAATTTTAGTCCTACTATAATGGCTCAAATCTTATCTAGTGAACATCCACAGACATTGGCCTTAATCCTAGGTCATCTACCTCCGCACCAGGCAGCAGAAGTATTAAAGAACTTGCCTACTGGGGTGAGACCTGAAGTATTGCTTCGATTGGCAAAACTGGAAACCGTGCCATTGGAAATGTTATATGAGGTAGATTCTGTTCTTAGGGAACAATTAGAGGCCATGGGTGGAGAAGGTCAAAAAGTAGGTGGAGTCCAGGCAGTGGCAGAGATCTTAAATGCCACAGAACGTTCTATAGAAGAGGAAGTGTTGTCTGAAATTGAAACCGATTCTCCACAAATGGCTGAAGAGATTAGAGAGCTAATGTTTGTATTTGAGGATATCAAGAGTTTAGACGATCGCTCTATTAGAGAGTTATTGAAAGAGATATCCAATGAAGACTTGACACTGGCGCTAAAAGGTGCCTCAGAAGAGTTAAAGGAAAAATTCTTTTCAAATCTTTCGGAGCGTGCAGCCACCATGATCAAAGAGGACCTGGAAATAATGGGTCCAGTTAGGGTCTCAGATGTGGAAAATGCCCAGAGAAATATTGTTCGTGTTGTGAGACAATTAGAGGCAGAGGGAAGGATTGTGGTAGCTGGAAAGGGAGGAGAGGATGTCCTCATCTAAAAGTAGAATCTTTATTGGTAAGACTGGTGTTGTGCTAGATGAGGTGGAATTTAGTCAAAGCCATAAGAAATTGGATTTATGGGATGAGGACACTGAAAAGAGATTTTTACAAAAGGTCAAAGCCAAGGCTACTAAACAGGCCAAAGAGATTATAAGACAGGCACAAGAAGAGGCCGAGGATTTAAAAAAGATTGCGTATGAAAAGGGGTATAAAGAAGGTCTGTTAAAAGGAGAACAAGAGGTCTTGAACCTCAAACAAGAGATGAAAGAGAGGTTTTTAAGTATCTTAAAAAAAATAGAGGTAGAGAAACAAAAAATATATGATAAGTACAAACAGGAAATTTTGGAATTAATAGTTTTGTCTGTGGATAAAATTGTTGGCCATGTTTTTTTAAAGAACAAAAAAGAGACACTCTCAAGTCTATTTCAGGAGTGTTTGGAGGAAATAGACACCTCTAATAAGGTAGAGATCAAAGTTCACAAAGAGGATGCACCTATATTACAAGAACTCTTACAAGGGATTAAAGAAAAATATCCAGGGATAAAGAGTTGGGATCTAAGGGTCTCAGGCTCATTAAAACAAGGACAACTTGTTTTAGATACAGGGATTAATAAGATAGAAACAGATCTTGATGATAGGAAACAGAAGGTATTTAAGATACTTGAGAATATCTCGTTGGAATAGTTCATGGATATAAAAGAGGCAATAAAAAATATATATTCTATAAGAACCCATTATGTATATGGAAGAGTAAATAAAGTTATTGGTTTGGTCATAGAGGGCAAGGGTCTTAAGACTTCAATAGGATCTGTATGTGAAGTTGTAGTGGATGATGGAAATGTCTTCCCAGCAGAAGTGGTTGGATTTAGGAATTCCACTGTGCTTTTAATGCCCTATGGGGAACTTAGGGGGATAAAACCTGGGGCATATATCAAGGATTCTAATATTCCTGCTGAAATCGGGGTTGGAAGGGAGTTACTTGGAAGGGTTGTGGATTGTTTTGTTGAACCCATTGATGAAAAGGGTCCAATTAAACTAGATGGTTTTTATCCTTTATATGCAGAACCCCTAAATCCACTCCATAGAAAGAGAATAGACACTCCATTAGATGTTGGAATAAGGGCAATAAATGGACTCCTGACCATTGGTAAAGGTCAGCGTATAGGTATTATGGCAGGTTCAGGGGTTGGGAAATCAACCCTTATGGGCATGATAGCAAGATATACCAATGCAGATATAAATGTGATTTGTCTAGTAGGGGAGCGGGGTAGAGAGGTAAAAGAATTTATTCAGGATTCTTTAGGAGATGAGGGCCTAAAAAAATCAATAGTAGTTGTGGCAACTTCAGATCTATCCCCCCTCTTGAGGATAAGGGCCGCATATGTTGCTCAAGCCATTGCAGAATATTTTAGGGACCAATCTTTAGATGTGCTTTTTATGATGGATTCTATTACAAGGTTTGCAATGGCCTCTAGAGAAGTAGGACTTTCTATTGGAGAACCTCCTACTACAAAGGGCTATACACCTTCTGTTTTTTCTCAATTACCAAAATTATTGGAGCGGGCTGGGACATCAGACAAAGGCAGCATAACTGGAATATACACTGTCCTTGTAGAAGGGGATGATTTTACTGAACCAATAGCTGATGCCGTAAGGTCTATAGTGGATGGACATATAGTCCTTACAAGAGAACTTGCAGATCAAGGACATTACCCTTCAATAGATGTGCTTAAGAGCATAAGTAGGTTGAGGTCTCAAATAGTAAAAAAAGAAATTTTGGAATCTGGGAATAAGATATTATCTATTTTGTCAACTTATAAGCGTGTAGAAGACATGATAAATATTGGTGCATATACAAAAGGTTCTAACCCTGAAATTGATATAGCAATAGACAAGATAGGGGATATAAATAATTTCTTAAAGCAAGATGTAGAAGAAAAATCTTCCTTAGAAGATTCCTTTGAAAAGTTAATGTCTATATTATATTAAACTGAAGTTCCGAAAATTGCAGGTTAAAGCGAAACGAAGTTTCGCTTTACTTTGGCCATTGGCCAAATTTTAAAATAAGGAATAAATCCTTATTAAAAAATATGCGTAAGCAGTAAGCGGAACTTTAGTTC
>JALWFY010000077.1 GCA_027013815.1 Desulfohalobiaceae bacterium
AGGTTAGAAGTGGATTTTTCAGTGATAAAAAAGATATCTAAGGTGCTCAGGGAAAAGGACTTTAAAGTAACTGCTACCTTGGCAAGGTCTGTTAGGGAAGATGGTAGGATCAGGGTCTTAAATATACAGTCTGGAGATACGACTCAGCGAAATTTTGCCATAGCAATAGATATTGGTACTACTACTATATATGGGCAGGTATTAGACCTGAATACAGGGGAGACCATGTCAGAATATGGGGACTTTAATGCCCAGATGAGCTATGGAGAGGATGTAATCAACAGGATAGTACATGCAGAAAAGGGAAATGGACTTGAAGAACTGAACCACGCTGTCCTAAAGACCATTAACAAAGTAATATCAAAGATCATGAAAAAGGCTGGTGTGGATCAAGATGAGATATCCACAATTACTCTAGCAGGTAATACCACAATGACCCATTTGTTTTTAAAATTAGATCCTCGCCATATTAGGAGGGCCCCATATGTGCCCACATGTAACCTGTACCCACCCTTAAATGCCAAGGCCCTTGGTCTGGATGTGGGAGAGCATGTGGTGGCCTTGTTGTATCCCTCTGTATCTAGCTATGTTGGTGGTGACATAGTTGCAGGTATCATGGGTTCAATGGTGTATAAAGAGCCTGAACTCACCTTATATGTGGATATTGGTACAAATGCAGAGATAGTAATTGGAAACAAAGATTGGATGGCGTGTGCAGCGTGTTCAGCAGGGCCTGCCTTTGAAGGTGGTGGTATGAGGTTTGGAGTGAGGGCAGAAAAAGGTGCAATAGAGGATTTTTCAATTGATCCTGTCACCTTGGAACCAATGGTATTTACCATAGGCAATGCAAAGCCAATAGGTATATGTGGTTCTGGACTCATAACCACAGTGGCATCTTTGTTTGAGGTAGGTGTTATAGACAATAGGGGTAAGTTTAATAGGGACCTTCCAACAAAAAGGATAAGAGAAACTGATGGTATTTGGGAATATGTGCTCGTATGGGCTGAAGAGAGCGGGATAGATAGGGATATTACATTACAAGAACCAGATATAGACAATTTGATTCGCGCCAAGGGTGCAATCTATAGTGGATGCATGACCTTACTCAAAGAAGTTGGACTCTCAATCCCTGACTTGGACAGGATAATTATAGCAGGTGGTTTTGGGAGTTATATTGATTTAGAAAAGGCAATTACTATTGGACTCTTGCCAGAAATGGATACATCTAAGATCTCTTATCTTGGGAATGGGTCTTTGTTAGGTGCAAAGATGAGTTCATTGAATAATCAGATAAGGAGGGATGTGGTAGAGGTAGTGAAAAAAATGACTAATTTTGAACTTTCAGAAACCCCTTCTTATATGGATAATTATGTGGCATCTCTGTTTTTACCTCATACTGATTTAAATTTATTTCCACGAGTTAGTGCAAGGATAAAACAGAATAGAGAGGTGCTTGGGCAAATTAAGAGGAATTAAAATATGATCTTCTCTCAGGGTTGTATATTGACAATTTGTAAATTAAAAGATAATCGATTATAAAAAAATTTTGCAGAGAGAGGGCGTGTAATAGAAATTAGGAAATTTTGTTAATATTTTCAAAAGTGAAGGAGTGCTTATGGGCTTTGAGATCATTAAAGAAAAATACTCAGGAGCGATCAAGGAAGTCACCATTGGAAAGGGTGACAAGGCCCTGAAACTGGGAGGACAGACTTGTTTACCCTTCTATACTTTTGAAGGGGAAATCCCAAACAAGCCAAGAGTAGCCATGGAAGTTTGGGATATGGAACCTCCAGAATGGCCAGATGCAGCCAAGGAACCATTTAAAGATTGTTTAAATGATCCAGGGAAATGGGCCAAAAAATGTGTGGAAGAATATGGGGCAGATGCCATAGCCCTTTTGCTCCGTTCCATTGACCCAAATGACAAAAACGCATCGGCAGATGAGGCAGTGGCAAACGTAAAAAAGGTATTAGCTGCAGTAGATGTCCCAGTTATTGTTTGGGGATGCGCAAATGTTGAAAAGGACGCAGAGGTCTTAAAAAAGGTAGCAGAAGAATGTGATGATGAGAACCTGGCAATAGGGCCAATTGAAGATGCAAATCACAAACAAATTGGTGCTGCAGTTATGGGTTTTGGTCAAACTGCTATTGCATCTTCTCCAATTGACGTTAATCTGGCAAAGCAGATTAATATCTTGCTAGAAAATCTAGGACTTTCTTTGGATAGGGTAATTATTGATCCAACAACAGGTGGTCTTGGTTATGGACTGGAATATTCATATTCTGTTATGGAAAGGATCATGCTTGCTGCCATGACCTTTGGTGATGACAAACTACAACTCCCAATGATAAATAATCTTTCTTTTGAGGTCTGGAAGGCAAAAGAGGCAAAGGACCCAGTGGATGCAGCCCCACTTCTTGGTGATCCAGAGAGAAGGGCAATATTGATGGAATGTGTTGCAGCAGTTTGTTACTTGGTAGCAGGATCAAGTCTCCTTATACTTCGTCATCCAGAGACAGTAAGACTAATCAAGACATATATAGATGTTATGCTTGATGGTGGTTCTTTCATGGAAGTTGCTCCTATTAAGAAATTACTTCCTGATGTAGATATAGATTATGCATCCATGTCCCCAGAGCCAGACCTAAAAGTAGAAGGAGAGAAAAAGCCAGAGACAAAGAAGGTCGCTGCTCCACCTAAAAAAGAAGAGAAAAAGGAAGAGAAAAAAGTAGAGAAAAAGGTGGAAGAAAAGAAGGTGGAGGAGAAGAAAGAAGAAAAGGTGGAAGAGAAGAAGCGGGAAGTGAAGAAAGAAGAAAAGGAGGAAGAAAAGAAAGAAGAAAAAGTAGAGGCCAAAGAGGCTGCTCCTCAACCTGCTCCTGTTGCTGGGGTTGCCATTGATGAGGCAAAATTGGCTGCTATGATAAAAGAAGGGGTAAAGGCAGTTTTAGAAGAGATGAACATCACAAAACCAGAAGAAGACAAGGAAGCAGCAAAGAAGGAGGCACTGAAGAAGGCAGAAGAAGAAAAGGCCAAGGCAGAAGAGGCCAAGAAAAAGGAAGAGGAAGAATATAGGTCTAAACTAGAGGCAGATTATCAGGAAGTAAAGAAAAAGATAGAAGAATTAAAGAAGGGTGAAAAAGTAGAAAAAGAACCTATTTTCCCTGAAAATGTACCTATGTCTGGTCCTGAGAGACAATTGTTGGAACTTAAATTAATTCATAAAAGGGCAGCATAAATATATATAAATAAAAGGAGAGAAATATGTCCAGATTAGTGGCATTTGCCGTAATTCAAGGAGCATATAATATAGTATCAAAGGTAGAGGGTAGGTATAAGAGGGTCCTTGAGGGATATGAGGCTTCTACTAAGGTAGGTTTTCCAAATACAGCATATTATCTTCCTGTTATCTATTCCCTTACAGGTCACAAAGTAGAGACCCTAGAAGATATGAAAAAGCCTTTGGAATTTGCAAGACAGCTCTTACCCCCACACATAAAGGGTCATCATCATGTCCCATACCTTGGGCCATTGCTAGATGCTGGTATGGCAGCTATCTTTGCATTTGAGATAGATGAGGCATTAAATTATCTGGAAAAGCCAGATTTTTATCTCCATTCAGAGGAAATTGACGAAGAAAATGGAAAGATATGGCTAGGTGCAGCAGATGATATTATTTTTAGGAAAAGGGGTGTCGAATTTGTTGATGGTTCTGCCCCAGGGTTTGCAGCTATAGTTGGTGCTGCTCCAGATATAGAAACTGCCAAGATGATCGTTGAAGACTATCAGCAGAAAAATCTATATATCTTTTTAGCAGCAAACCAAAATGGTACCACAGTTGCTGAGCAATTGCTTGAGGCTGGGGTACAAATTGGTTGGAATACACGTATTGTACCTTTTGGTCCTGAGATTTCTTCTGCAGTGTTTGCCCTTGGTTTTGCCAACAGGGTTGCAATGGCTTTTGGTGGTGTAGAGCCTGGAGATTATAAAAAGATTTTACTCTACAATAAAAATCGTGTGTTTGCATTTGTTAATGCACTTGGTGATGTAAATGCAGAATGGGCAGCTGCAGCAGGTGGAGCCATTAACTGGGGATTTCCAACAATTGCAGACACAGATATCCCAGAGGTACTGCCCTATGGTGTATGTACCTATGAGCACGTGGTTTCCAATGTGCCCCATGACCATATTGTCCAGAAGTCAATAGAAGTAAGGGGACTTAAGGTCCAGGTGACAAAGATAGATATACCATGTGCATTTGGTCCTGCATATGAAGGTGAGAGGGTGAGAAAAGGTGATTTGTTCTGTCAGATGGGTGGTGGTAAGACCCAGTGTACAGAGCTTGTTCAAATGGCAAACATG
>JALWFY010000078.1 GCA_027013815.1 Desulfohalobiaceae bacterium
TTTTTGGGCTCTATAATTAGCAAATATCTTACTAAAAATACAAATACAACAGAATAAATAATTTCTAAAATACAGGTGGCTGGTTATAGCCCCGTCTCCTTTAGGCGACATCTACTGAGACATAGGGACACAGATAACAGCCTCCGTTGTCACGAAGAAAACACAACACCGAGCTAATGCTCGGTGTTTATTTAAATTAATCTGTATAAAGTCTTTTTCTATAAACGAGTACAAACTTCTTGACAAAAAACAGTTGATATCTCCTCTTTTCTTTATATACCAAGTAAAACTCTAAGCTTTAGTTTAATAACCTAACGCCCTTGGCAAGATAGTTATAATCTTAGGAAATATCATACACAAAACTATTGTAATAACATCTATTATAAGAAAAGGTACAGCAGCGAGAAACAGTTCTTTAAGGTCCATTCTATCATCCAAGGCTTTAACTATATAAATATTCAGTCCCATGGGTGGGGATATATTGCCGGCACACATATTTATTGTCATAAGTACTCCAAACCATAATAGATCGATATTAAGTGCCTTTAAAAGAGGTAAAATAAGGGGTGTTGTCATCATAACAATAGCTGCAGGATCAATAAACATCCCCATAATTAAATATCCAAGCATAAGCATGCCCACCACACACCATGTTGGAAGCGATAAGCTAATAATCCAAGAAGTCAACTGAGCTGCACAACCAGAATATATTACAACGTAACCAAAAGATGTAGCACCTACTATAATCCATCCTATCATTGCTGTAGTCCTAACAGTATGAAGTAGAGCATTTCTTAATATTTTAAGAGACATCCTTCTTCTTATAATAGCAATTATAAATACTGCCAACGCAGACACAGCACTTGCCTCTGTTGGAGTTGCTACACCTGTATATATTGTTCCAAGAAGCAAGACCACAACTAACAAAAGACTCCAGACCTTATATAAAGAGCGAAACCTATCCGACCAGGTGTAGGTAACCTTATCCCTAGGGGCTATCTCTGGATTAATTGAGACCCTTAATCCAATATACAACACCGCCAAAATAGTCATCAGGATGCCAGGGAGGATGCCCCCAGCAAACAATGCCCCTATAGATTGTTGAGACAGGGTTCCATAAAGAATTAATATTACACTAGGAGGGATTAGTATAGAAAGTGCACCAGCAAAACCCACTATTGCCCCCGCAAGTCCACGATTATATCTCCTGTCTAACATCTCTGGAAGAGAAACCAAACCTACTGTAGCTGTGCCAGCTGTACTTGCACCACAAATAGCTCCAAAAATTGCGCCAAATACTGTACTAGCCATTCCTATTCCACCTGGAAGGCGATGAAAAAATCTGTCTGCCACATCATAAGTCTCAGTTCCCATTCTAGTTGCCATTACTAACTCTGCCATTAAGATAAACAAGGGAATACATACCAAGGTAAAATTATTCATGTGTGCGTAGCCAGCCAGGGCAACTCCATATGCGCCGCTCATATTTGGCCAGAATATAAAAGAACAAATAACACTTAAAAATCCCAAAGAAAAAGCAACAGGTAGTCCTAGTAAGAGTAGAAGGGTAAGAGATATAACCAAAATAGACAATACTATATACCATTCCATCTTTATTCCCCTAATATTTCTATCTAATAATCCCTAATAGTCCTAATTAATTTAAACAAAAATTCTATCCACAAGAGTATCCCACCTATGACTAAGAAAGATCTCATAGGCCAAAGAGGCCATCCGAGATATTCACTACTCCTTATATCCTCGGAAAATGCTTCATAGGTAAAAATCCAAGCTTCATAGGTAAAAATTGTGAGATAAAATAGAGCAAATAAAGAGGTTATTATCTCAACTACCCTTCTTTTACCCTTGGAAAGTCTATTTACTAAAATATCTACATTCACATGGCCACCGGCTGGTAATGTCCAGCCACCACCTAAAAAAACAACTACTACCATCATATAAGTACTCACTTCAAATGCCCATTTTGTAGGAGCATTAAATGCATACCTCATCAGCACGTCGTAACTTATGCAAATCATCATGGCAAAGACCGTCCAACCAGCAATCTCTGCAAACCACTCATCTATTTTTGAAATTATCTTCATTATCAAGGGATCATCCTTAGGATCATCCTTAATCTTACTCCCCATCTGTCAAATCCCCTTTGTTTAATCCTTACTTGTAAATTAAAATAAAAAAAGGGGACATACCCCCCTCTTTTTATTTTATAAATCCTTTTTTCCTTAAGATTTCAATAAGTTTTTTACAACCAGGACTTTCTTTACTATACCATTCTGATACAGGTTTAACTATCTCTTTTATTTTTTCCACTTCGTCTGGCGGGAAATGAAACCTCTCTACTTTTTTAGTAGCAACCCACTGTTGTATTTCTTTTGCATAATTTGGCCAATAATGTAAGCTTGCCCACTTACCCCACTCATATGCTGTATCTCTGAGAATTTTCTGTAACTTTTTAGGTAATCTATTAAAAAATCTTCTGTTTATCCAAAGATCATCATTCCATGTATATAGAGCTGGCAAGGTATATGTCTTTGCCACTTCATAAAACCTATAGTCCTTTAATCCATAAACTGGAAAAACAATACCATCCACTGTACCCCTTTGCAACGCAGGATATATTTCTCCAGTTGCAATTGTCACAGGGTTTGCACCCAAAGCAAGTACAGTTCTAGTTGCAACACCACCAGCAGCTCGGATCTTTTTATTTTTCAAATCTTCTAACGTCCTAAACCTTATATGATCCCTTCCTATAATAACTTCATTCCCACAAATTATGGTAGTAAGTAAAATGGCATTTGCCTTTTTTAAATATGCATTATGAACAATATTGTAAAATTCACTACCTCTATCGTTCATAAGATGCCAAAATTTAGAACGGTTTAAAGAAGAAACATAAGGTAACCAGTCTACATCCCCTTCAGGCACCATCCCATGATAGTAGGCACCACAACTGGCCAACATGTCAATTATACCATCTCTCAATGCAGACAAGGCTTCTTTTCTTGGAACCAATTGGCTAGACGGAAAAACCGTGAATTTAATCTTCCCCCTACTTCTTTTTTCAACCATTTTAATAAATTTCTGATAGGCCTTATACTCTGGATGTTGTGTATGCCATGCCATTTGAAACTTAATATTATACACCCTGGCATATGAATCACCTAAAAATAAAAAAATAAGACCTGTGAAAATACACAAAGAAAAGACAATCCTTTTTTTTACTAACCAGTCCATAAATCCCCCCCTTTTTTTGTTGTTTATATTATTTTTCTCTCCTTCAAATTTTTTATCTCACTCTCCCTATAGCCAAATTCCTTTAATACCTCCTCGGTATGCTCACCAAGTCTTGGTGGTCTTTTGAGCTTTATCTCAAAATCAGAAAACTTTACAGGATTGTTAAACAATTTAATTTTACCAAGTCCTGGATAATCTATATCTTGAATAGTGTTTCTATATTTCAATTGAGGATGTTCAAGCACGTCTTTAATTGTATTAACTGCTCCACAGGGTACACCAGCTTCATTCAATATCTCTATCCACTCTTTTGCACTCTTTTCCTTTAATTTTTCGACAATTATTTTTTCTAACTCTTGTCTGTGTTTTAACCTGTCCTCATTTTTAATAAATCTTGGATCTGATATAAGCTCCTGTAGACCAGTAGCTTCACAAAATGCCTTCCAATGAGATTCCATTGCAACGCAAATATTCACATATTTATTATCACCAGAAAGATATGGCTCATATGGAGTAGCAAGAAAATATTTAGCGCCCATTCTGAGCTCACTATCTTCCATTCCTTCTACTACTACCATATTAAGTAAATTCAACATAATATTAACGGCAGAGTCGAATAAGGAGACATCCATTTCCATGCCATGTCCAGTCTTCTCTCTATGAAATAGTCCTACTAATACTGCATAGGTGCCATATAGAGCCGCCACATAGTCTGTAACAGGAACATTTATCTTACATGGCGTGTCTTTTGTACCGGTGTAACTGATGATACCTGCCTCTCCCTGCATAACTTGGTCAAAGGCTGCCCTGTCCCTATAAGGACCGTCTTGGCCATATCCAGAGATATGACAATAAATTATATTTGGATTTAGAGCCTTAACCCTCTCATAATCAATTCCCCACTTTTTTACCACACCTGGTCTAAAATTTTCTACAATTACATCTGCTTTTGTTGACATATCTAAAAAAATTTCTTTACCTTTGGGGTCACTGAGATTCAATGTAAGAGAACGCTTATTCCTATTTGACACTGCAAAATAAAAGCTCAAATCTTTTCGCTTTGGGATCCAGTTCCTTGCTAAATCCCCTATCCCAGGTCGCTCTATATGAATAACATTGGCACCAAGGTCGCCTAGCAAGGTGCCAATCATTGGGCCAGCCACAGCTTGGGTAACCTCTAGTACCACTATATCTCTTAGAGGATAATCTTGTTCAACCATGCCTACCTCCAAATCTCCATTAAAAAATCTATCTAATATCTCTTGTAAAGGCCTGTATACCTGTTATATGTCTTCCTAGGATCAGGGTGTGTATATCATTAGTGCCTTCATATGTATAAACACTTTCTATATTTGCCATATGTCTTATTGGAGAATAATCTAATGATATACCATTTGCCCCTAAGAGTTCCCTTGCTGTACGTGCACAAAACCTGGCCACCTTTACATTGTTTTTTTTGGCAAATGAGATCATTTCAGATGTACCCTTGCCCTCATCTAACAACCTTCCCACCCTATATGAGACGAGTTGTCCTTTAGATATCCCCATAAACATATCTACTAATTTTTCTTGAACCAATTGATAGGCTGCCAATGGCTGTCCAAACTGTTTTCTCTCTTTAGCATAATTTAAAGCAGTTTCATAACAATCCATTGCTGCACCTAATGCTCCCCACGAAATACCATATCTAGCTTGATTTAAACACATAAGTGGAGATTTTAGACCACCAGAATTGGGCATAAGACTATCCGAAGGGAGCCTACAATCAACAAAGGCAAGCTCTCCAACACCTCCTGCCCTCATAGATCCCTTTTTAGTAATACTTGACTGGGTAAATCCTTTAGTTCCTCTCTCCACAATAAATCCTCTAATCCTTCCTTCATCTACATCCCTGGCAAATACTACGGCTACATCTGCAATATCTGCTTCTGTTATCCACATCTTGTTACCATTTAAAATCCATTCATTGCCATCTTTTTTGGCAGTAGTTTCCATTGAACCAGGGTCTGATCCATGATTTGGTTCAGTTAATCCAAAGCATCCTATAATTTCTCCTTTTGCCAACTTTGGAAGATATTTTCTCTTTTGTTCTTCACTTCCAAATTTCCAAATAGGATACATAACTAGACCTGAAGTAACCGCAACAAAACTTCTAAGAGAACTGTCTACTCTCTCTACTTCCTGACATATAAGTCCAAACTCTACATAATTACCACCTGGACAATCATATTCCTCAGGTAAAAATGCCCCTAACATACCAAGTTCTCCCATCTTTGGAGCAATTTTTTTAAATGGAACAGGATTTTCATTATGAAAAGCATCTATAATTAGGGGCTCTATTTCCTTTGTCAAAAATTCTCTTACTGACTTTCTTATTAGTCTTTCTTCTTTTGTGAAGACATCATCTAATCTAAAGAAATCGATTCCTCTAAATGCCATAATCTTCCTCCCTTATTTATGGTTAGTAAATACAGTAAAAAGCAACAGTTATGCCATAAATTTTCTTTTTTACAAAAAAACATAACTATCTAATATTTAAAATAATTTTTTATAAAAAACAAAGTTCACTTCAATAGAAGGGATTATATTTTTTGCAAAATTGATAAAATTTATTTTGAATAAATAATATAATATGTAATTACAGCATGATATTAATTTGCATTTTTGCAAATAAAAATTATTAATTTTGCAATTTACGATATAGGGTAGAAGGTGAGACTTTTAGTTTCTCTGCGGCCTTGTTTATGTTTCCCATTTTTTTTATGGCATTTTTGATTATTGCTATTTCAAATTCTCTCACCTGTTGTTTTAGAGAATAATTATGAGAAAAAGCAGAGCCAGGAAAGGGTATATCAGATTCCGAAAATATGTCTTTAGGTAGGTCCTGTTTTTCAATCAAATTATTTGGGCTTAGAATCATAAGCCTTTCTAATAGGTTCTTTAGCTCTCTTACATTTCCAGGCCAATGATAATCATAGAGAATCTCAATTACTTCTTTTGAAAGGACTTTATTCATATTATACTTTTGGTTTAACTTTTTTAAAAAATAATAAACCAATGGCAACAAATCTTCTTTTCTATTTCTTAACGGAGGTACATATATAGGAACAACATTTATCCTAAAAAATAAGTCTTGTCGAAATCTATGTTCAGATACCATTTTCTTTAAATCCTTATTTGTAATGCATATTATTCTTACATTAATTTTTCTGGACTTAACACCACCCAATCTCTTTATTTCATAATCCTCTAATACAGAAAGAAGCTTTGCTTGTAGGTTTAATGGAAGATCACCCATCTCATCTAAAACCAAAGTACCGCCTTCTGCCAACTCAAATAAACCAGGTTTCCCACTAAGATCTGCTCCAGTAAACGCACCTTTTTCATATCCAAAGAGTTCAGCTTCAAGGAGATTTTCTGGAATTGCACTACAATTTATACTTAAAAAAGGCGCTGTTAACCGAGGATGTGACATCTTATGAATTAATTTTGCCAACAAACCTTTGCCTACTCCTGTTTCTCCATATATCAAAATTGGTACCCTTTTGTTACGTAGTCGAATTATAGTCTCTAAGATATTTTGCATAGGCTTTGATTTACATATAACATCTGTGGGTAAATTTATGATCTGTTTTCTCAATTCTTTAATCTTATCCTCATACTCCTTTGTGAGTTCCTTTACCTTTATTAACTCTCTGCTAAGCCTTCTCATCTCAGATAAATCCCTAACAGTAGTTACCACCATTTTCACATTATTGTCTTTATCTAAAACTGGATTACCAGAAACAAGCACTTCCCTCCCTGTTACTGTTTTTGCCTGAAGGGATAAGGGCCTTTTTTCTTCTATTACCATAGGTGTTACGAACTTTGAGATATATCCCTTTTCTTCTAAGTCTGTTACTATCTTCCCCAAGACATCCTCTGCTTTTAGTCCAGTAATGCGCTCCCATGAAGAATTTACTCGGATTGTCTTACCATACCCATCGGTTACATAAATTCCATCATAAACTGTCTCAATAATAGTATTTAATTCATCTACCAACATACGATAAGTCTCTAAATCGTTGGCAAGTTTTTCCATTTCTGAAAAATGTTGGAAGATACTTATAACACCTATCACCTTTTCGTTAAATAAAATGGGATACCTCTGTACAAATAACGTTTTACCCAGAATCCTTTCCCTTTTCCCAATCTGCTCTTTTTGAGTCTTAAATATCTGTTTTATCTCCTCCCAAGCTTCTGAAGAAATATCTTTTAAATAAAGACTGTTACTATTCCCAGATAAATTTAAAATCTTTTTTGCAGACCTATTAATAAATTTTATGTGACTGGATTCATCCAAGATCACAACCCCAGACTTGATTGAATTTAAGGCTATTTCAAAAAATAGTTCTGAATTATGCAATAATTCCCTCATTAACTACTCCTATAGAAAAGAAATAAAATTCCACTAAAGTCTAGATATTTTTTATTTTCTAGCTTGGGAGTATTTACATTTTTTTCTGTCAGCCAAAAGTTAAAGAGCCCTCTTTCTTATGAGAAGTACTCTATTATTTTATTTAATTTCTTAAATTTTATTCGTTAGTTTCAAGGACGAAAGTAAATATTGGACTTTTGTCTATAATTAAGTTAATATATTTATTTATGCAAGAAATTATTAAACATATATATCTTTGTTCACATAAAATGGGCTCACTATCCTTTCCAAGAACACATCTTAATTCTGGCAATAAAAAATAGGTCAATAAAAATATGTTTTTTCACCTTGCTGAGATAGAACATTGGATATTTATTTATAAATATATGGTACTCTATCCTATTATGGTAATTGAAGGACCTATTATAACTATTATTTCGGGATTACTAGTTTCCATGGGGAAATTGAACCCCTATATAACATACTTGGTGTTAGTGGCAGGGGACGTAACAGGAGATAGTATATATTATTTTTTAGGGAGATGGACCAAAAAAGGAATATTTCTTAGATGGAGAAATGCCCTGGGGATTACAGAAGAACGGGTAAAAAAATTAGAAAGTTACATCAAAAAACATCTGGTTAAGACCCTAATAATAGGTAAATGGTCCCATGGAATAGGAGGGCCTGTGTTAGCAGCAACTGGAATGTCTAGGGTCTCGTATATAAAATTCTTTTTAATAAGCCTTATAACAACAATGTTTAAGACCTTGCTGCTACTTTTGTGCGGTTATTATCTTGGCAAGAGCTATAGCAGGATAAGGACCGTAGCGAGTTTCCTGGATTATTTGACCATAGGAATTACTGCAATAATATGTCTTCTCCTCTTATTTTACCTCTTTAAAAAGGGATCAAAAAAATTTTTAAATTAGGAGCAGCTCAAAATGAAGGTCCTGATCGCAGCAGACACTTATTACCCCCATGTTAATGGGGCCTCCTACTTTGCCCAACGTTTAGCCTTCTATCTACAGAAAAGAGGAAATAATGTCTTGGTATTGGCCCCTTCAAGGAACTTCAAAAATGAATTTTATGCCCATGGGACTCTAATCCAGGGGATTCGTTCTATTCCAATTATTGTATATAAGGACTTTCGTGTGTGTGTACCTGGGTTGATTGGAAAGAGCGTAAAAAAAATCATCTCATTATTTAGACCAGATATAGTACATATCCAAAGCCATTTTTTTCTATGTAGAGAAACATTGAGACAGAGCAAAAAGATGAAAATTCCTGTAGTAGGCACTAATCATTTTATGCCTGAAAATCTAATTCATTATTTACACTTACCTTCATTTATAGCAAGAGAACTACAAAGATTGGCCTGGTTAGACTTTAAGAGAATTTTTAAACACGTTGATGTAGTAACAACGCCTACCCAGACAGCTGCTTTACTTCTAAAAAAAATAGGAATCAAACAAAAGGTAATACCTATATCATGTGGAATAGATCTTTGTAGATTTAAACCCTTAGCTGAGATTAGCAGTATAAAAGATATTAGACAAAAATATAATATCCCCCTAGAAAAAAATACCCTGTTATATGTTGGAAGATTGGATAAAGAAAAAAATTTAGATTTGATTATTCAGGGGTTTTCTCGTGTATATAATACCTATAACCTCCATCTTGTTATTTGCGGCAAAGGGGCTGAAGAGACTAGATTAAAAGAGTTAGTCAGATCTTTGAAACTAGAGAATAGTGTAACATTTACTGGGTTTGTAGAAGATGAGGATCTACCATCACTCTATGCTTCTTGTGATTGCTTTATTATTGCAGGAACAGCAGAGCTGCAAAGTATTGTTACCATGGAGGCTATGGCCAGCGGATTACCAATAATAGCAGTAAATGCCATGGCACTCCCTGAACTGGTACACCCTGGCATTAATGGATGCTTATTTGAAACAGGCGATGTAATTGGTGTATCTGATTGCATAAAAAGGATATTTCAGGACACTAGGGTTATGGAAGAGATGAAAAAGGCAAGTATTGATATTATCAAAGGACACGACATTGAAAAGACCATAGACAAATATGAAATCATATATCAAGAACTAATTCAAAAACATAGGGAATAAAGATGCTAGCTCTCTTAAAGAGACATTTAAAAATTATTAAAAAAGATGCAACTGAACATCCCATTGGAATGGGATTTTTAGTACTTTTTATTTTATTATTTGCGTTTATTGAGATATGGTTCGACTTTGCAAGACCACCTGTAAGGGATTGGCTTGCAAAAAATTTAGAACAAATAAAGATACCAGACAAAAATAATTACTCTTTTGCTGTTTTTGGAGACAATAAAAATAGCCATTTGACCTTTCCAAGATTACTTAGAAGAGTAAGCAATGACCATGAAATCAAGTTTGCAATGGACTTAGGAGACTTGGTATTTGATGGAGAGATGGAAAAGTATCGCTATTTTTTTAAACAAGTAAAAAGAAATTTAAGAGTTCCACTACTCACTGCCATAGGAAATCATGAACTCAGAGAAAATGGACGTGGACTATATTATGAACTATTGGGACCATTTTACTATTCCTTTCATATAGGAAACGATTATTTTATTGTGCTTGATGATGCCAATGAAAAGGGATTGGATCTATGGCAATTAAATTGGCTAAAAAAACAACTAAAAAATTCCATAAGTTATAAACATAAATTTGTGTTTATGCATGTCCCTTTATTTGATCCTCGAAATTCGAAAATTCCAACTCCATTTTTTCATCACTGTTTACCGAGAAAATCAGCAGAAAAACTCCTTAAACTCTTTGAAAAATACAAGGTTACCCATATATTTGCTTCTCATATCCATGCATATTATAGAGGTAAATGGGGCTCAATACCATATACTATTACAGGTGGAGCAGGTGCTGAACTAGTTGGAGATAATCCATCTCATGATTTTTATCACTATTTAAAAGTAAGCATAAAAGGAGATAAGGTTGACATAAAGGTAGTGCACATCCCTACTCCAGATTATAATTGGGCCGATAGAATAGGTTCCTTAATTTGGATATATGTTTATGCAATCGTGAGGTTCCATGGCATACAAATTGCTTTATTGTTACTCATTGGATACCTATTCTCTATAGTGTTTAAAGTAAGCCAATAAGTAATTTATACGAATTTTTGAAATATAAATCTCAACAGTATTTTACTTCACTTCACATGAAGAGCATTTTACAGTTATCCTTGTAGTTGAATATAGTTGATATTTATTTATTGAAGGTAAAATAGTATACTTACCTTTAGGCAATATCTTTCCTTTTAGATCGTTTAATTTTCTACTACACAAAAATGCACGATTCCTTCCCATCTTCCATATGCAATAATCGCCAGTTCCTTTTATCTTCATTATTTTGGCATTATCATTAACTACCAGTATATCGGAACTAACTCTAGCATTACTCAAAGGCCCTGTACCTTTTTTCTGCGTTCCAGAAAAACTCACATATTTAGCACCTTTGGCAAATATTGAAGTAGTTGAAAATAAAAACACTGTTAAAAAAACAATTGTTAAGAATAAAATAGTATTTTGTAATTTCTTCATGGTATTACCTCCATAGTTATAATGTCACTTTTACTAAGGACTAATACATTAAACAAAATTATATTAAAATTATTGGACTTAAACTTTATAACATTTTGCCTCGACTGTCTCTTTAATAAATTTTAATAAAAACTTATCATGGTTCTTACGTAGGTAAAATATTTCTTTAACTAAAAAAATAGTTCAAATATCCTTTTTAAAAATCTTTATAGCGTGGTTCTTTTGTAAAAAAGTATTTTTTTCTATATTTACATATTACTTTTTATACTATTTTTAATGCCTTGTCATCTATATATTGACACTAAGTTATATCCACAACAGCCCTATTATCACTAGGAGCATCAAAAATACATATCCAGTATAAACAGTTACCTCACCTGAGTGCATTTTTGCCAATTTCTTTGATAACCATGTAGGTCCATTGATTATTGGATAAAGCACTAGCCTGTCTATTAAATGTGCTTGGACCTTTTGCCTTTTTATTTTCATTTGAAATCCGCCAATATTCTTTCTCTCTTCTAACATCTTTGGCCTGAGTATGGAATTAAAAATAACCCGTATAGGCTGAGAAAATCCAGATGCAGTATAAGTCATCTCTGGATAGAGTTTTATAATCCCCCCATCCCATCTAGAAACTTGCTCCGCTCTATGTTTTCTTGAACAAAACAGCCATACAAAAAACATTGTCACACCAACTAACAAAACAATTGTAATCAGTGTATATGCAGGAGATGCAGCAAATACCACTGGATTTTGTGCACCTCCCCTATGCATGATAACAAGCCCCCTTCCAGGTAATATACTTTTTCCAACTTGTGCGCCTATGTCATGAAAATCCTTTACAAAAGACTCAGGCAGGTGGCCTGAATCCTTTATTTTATAATTGTTAAAAAATGGGGGTACAAGTACATCTTGAGACCTTGCCCCAGTAACCCTTGCAACCACTGTATCAAGGGATGGGATTACATAAGTTGGCAACACCCCAAGACCAAGACAAAAAATAGATAAAATGGCCATGGGGATTATAGAGGCCTTGCTTGCATCCTTTGCTTTTTTTATATTTTCTTGCCTTGGCATCCCCAAAAATCCCATTGCAAATACCCTCACAAAACAAGTGACCCCAAGCCCTGCTGTTAGTGCTAACAATACCCCTGCAAACACAAAGGCCAGCTTTATCCCTGAAGAGGTTATCTCTACGCTCCTTAATATGGTCTCTAAGGTCAGCCATTCACTAACAAAACCATTAAATGGAGGGAGGGCAGATATGGACATGACCCCAACCAACACAAAGGTTCCAAGCAAGGGCATTTTTTTAAGGAGGCCCCCCATATTGTCCAGTGAGGAGGTATTTATCTCTCCTTCTACCTCGCTTTGTCCCATAAACAACAAAGTCTTAAAAATAGAATGATTAAATATATGATAAAAACATGCAACAAAGGCCATTGCAGCATATTCTCTTAAATTTAAAGCAAAAAATACAAATCCAGCACCCAGTGCAGTGGTTATAATGCCTGCATTTTCAATGGAACTATGAGCCAAAACCGCCTTTAGGTCATCCTCAATAGTTGCATATAACACACCTAAGATAGCAGTAATTGCACCAGTTATCATCACAATTATCCCTGGACCTAGATTGTGTATAGGGATTAGGTCCATATTTGTCCTTATAATCCCATATATTCCAAGATTCAATGTAGCACCAGCTACCAAGGGGATAATGTATCCATCGCACGCCTTATATGCCCTTGGAAGCCAGAAATTAAGGGGTATTATACCGGCCTTTATACCAAATCCTATAAATGACAGTAAAAATATCCACCACCTTAAAGATAATGAGATATTACCAGATGCCATTTTTATTATTGAAAAATCCAGGGAATTAGCATTTTTTGATAACAATAAAAAGGAGATAAGTATTGCAATGGTACCAGCCTCTCCAATTGCAAGCATAATAAAACCAGGACGCTCTTTTTCGCCAATGGTTATAATTAAATATATTGCAATAGACATGATCTCCCATGATATTAAAAATAAAAATACATCATATGAAATCAGGGTCAATATGCATGAAATAATTAGAAAAAAGAACAAAAAACCAAATGGTCTTTTCATAGATCTATGTTTAATCTTGTTAGATGCAAAGATGGAAGAGCAAAATGTTATAATAGATGTAATTATCAAAAAAAATCCTGATATATGGTCAATTTGTATATTTATCTTATTTTTACCAAATATATCCCATAAATAAAATCCTATATCGTGGCTGTAAAAAATTGGTCCAAGGGAACACAGGAATAAAAATATAGACCCAATAATTCCAAAGATTGATACCAAGGATGGGATATATTTCTTAGAAACAAATATTGTACCAATCATACCTATAAAAAAGAAAATAAGTGCCAAATATAGGGATTGTATAAACAACATAACAACGTCTCCTAT